>NZ_JAVREL010000011.1:0-246990 GCF_031845365.1 Streptomyces litchfieldiae | reverse complement strand
CAAACTCTCCGTGAATGCTTCCAAACAGGAAACCATCCACACGAGATGTTCCTCGCTGAATAGTTACCAAAAAAATCTGGCGTTGACTTTTGGCACGCTGTTGAGTTCTCAAGGAACGGACGCTTCCATCGAATCCCTCACCGGGACCCTCCGGGCGTTCCCTTCGCTGTGTCCACCATATTAGCCGACTTCCTGGATTCTTCCTAATCCCATTCCCTCGGGTTCATTTCCGGCGTGCCGGAAGAAGCCCCTGGAAGGGAAGTCAGTGCTTGTTTGGTGGTGCACCCGCGGGTCTCCGCTCCAGCTTGCCTTTCGGCTGCTGTGGTGCGGTACCCGCTTCAGGCGACTCGACCTACGTTACGGCGTCGCCACCGGCGCGTCAAGTCGAGTCTTCCGGCGTCGCGGCTGGTGTGCCCGGTAGGGGCTCACCGTGGGGTCGTCGGCGATCCAGAAGCGCCACGGGTGGGCCGCTCCGTCGCCGCCGACGCCCGTGCGGGGGCCGTTGCTGATCCGCCGGCGCGGCACCGGTGTGCCGTGCAGCAGACGCAGCGGGGCCCGCCGATCGGGGCCGCAGACGTCCGTGCCGTCCAGGGTACGGTCCACGTCAAGTGCCGTGGCGAGCCGTGCGGGGCCCCGCGCCAGCTCCGCGTCGCGGCGGGCGGTGGGGCGGCGACGCCTGGTCAGGTCGGTGCCGGTCAGGACCTCGCCGGCGCGCAGCAGGATTCCCCCGGCCTGGCCGGGCGGGCCGCACACCAGGTTCAGGCAGTGCCACATTCCATAGGTGAAGTAGACGTAGGCGTGGCCGGGCGGGCCGAACATCGTGGCGTTCCGCTGGGTCCGGCCGCGGTAGGCGTGCGATCCGGGGTCGAGCTCGCCGGCGTACGCCTCGACCTCGGTGAGGCGCAGCGTGATCTCGCCGTCGCCGAGGGTGCGGACCAGGGTGCGGCCCAGCAGTTCGGGGGCGATCTCCAGGACCGGCCGGTCGAAGAAGTCCCGCGGCACCGGGGCCGCGGTCGGATCCGTGGTCATCGCCCCTCCCTGCTCGACGTGCTCGTGTCCGCGGCTGACTAGGCTAGCGCCGCCAGCGAATCCCCAGACGAGGAGGTTCCCCATGTCCGAGCTGCGGCGGCGTCCGCTTCCCCATGACTTCCACCCGCCGGTGGCGTCCTTCAGCGTGGTGAGCGACGACGTGCAGGACGGTGCGCGGCTGAAGGAGGACCAGGTGTACGCGGCGGGCAACGTCTCGCCGCATCTGCGCTGGGCGGACTTCCCGGCCGGCACCAAGAGCTTCGCCGTCACGTGCTTCGACCCGGACGCGCCGACGGGCAGCGGTTTCTGGCACTGGGTGCTCTTCGACATCCCGGCGTCCGTGACGGAGCTGCCGGCCGGGGCGGGCAGCGGTGAGATGGCGGGGCTGCCCGCGGGCGCGGTGCACGCGCGCAACGACTATGGGACGCGGGACTTCGGCGGCGCGGCGCCGCCGCCCGGGGACGGGCCGCACCGTTATGTCTTCACGGTGTACGCGGTTGACACCGAGCGGCTGGGGCCGGACGAGAACGCCTCGCCGGCGTTTGTCGGATTCCAGCTCCGTTTCCACGCGATCGGCCGGGCCCATGTGATGAGCGAGTGGGAGACGCCGGCGGAGAGCTGATTTCCGGTCGGACGCCCGTTACCTGACGTTCTCGTTCCCTCCCCGGGAAATTGCATTGTCCGCCCGGCGGGGCGGGGGCACAGTGGATCCAGCCCGCCGCGGGGGCGGGGAGGGAAACGGGAGGTGGGCGGGATGCGGCAGACCCTTGTGCTCAACGCGAGTTACGAGCCGCTTTCGACGGTGTCCCTGCGGCGGGCCGTGGTGCTGGTGATTCAGCACAAGGCCGTCGTGGAGCACGCTCACCCCGGGCTGCGGGTGCGCGCGGCGGCGGTGGATCTGCCGGTGCCGCAGGTGATCCGGCTGCGGCGGTTCGTCAAGGTGCCGTTCCGACAACGGGCCCCGTGGTCGCGGCGTGGCGTGCTGGTCCGGGACCGGCACCGGTGCGCGTACTGCGGTCGCCGGGCGACCACGATCGACCATGTGCTGCCCCGTGCGCAGGGTGGCGACGACACCTGGCTTAACACGGTGGCGGCGTGTGCGGAGGACAACCACCGCAAGGGCGCCCGGACGCCGGCCCAGGCGGGGATGCGGCTGCTCTCCCAGCCCTTCGAGCCGACGCCGGCCGACGCCCTGCTGTTGGCCCTGGGCGCGCAGGACGGCGACGCGCTGCCGGACTGGCTGTCGCTGCCGGAGGCCGCGTCCGCGTGAGACTGACCTGCTGAGACGAAACGCCCGTCCCCCGGTCCGGGGGCGGGCGTTCGTCGCGGTGCGGGGGTGCGGGGCCTATTCGATGCGGGGCTGCTCGCGGCGCGTGGGCTTGTCCAGCGGGTTGGTGGCGGAGCCGCCGGTGTCGCCGCCGCCACCGCCGTTGGGCGCGGTGAACTTGCCGATGTTCCCGCCGAGGCCCTTCAGCGCGTCGCCGAGCTCGCTGGGCACGATCCAGAGCTTGTTGGAGTCGCCCTCGGCGATCTTCGGCAGCATCTGGACGTACTGGTAGGAGAGCAGCTTCTGGTCCGCGTCGCCGGCGTGGATGGCCTCGAAGACGGTGCGGATGGCCTGGGCCTCGCCCTCGGCGCGCAGCGCGGCGGCCTTGGCGTCGCCCTCGGCGCGCAGGATCTCGGACTGCTTGGCGCCCTCCGCCTGGAGGATCTCGGACTGGCGGACACCCTCGGCCTGGAGGATCGCGGCGCGCTTGTCGCGGTCGGCGCGCATCTGCTTCTCCATCGAGTCCTGGATGGAGGTCGGCGGCTCGATGGCCTTCAGCTCGACGCGGTTGACGCGGATGCCCCACTTGCCGGTGGCCTCGTCGAGGACGCCGCGCAGCGCCGCGTTGATCTCCTCGCGGGAGGTGAGGGTCCGCTCCAGGTCCATGCCGCCGATGATGTTGCGCAGGGTGGTGACGGTGAGCTGCTCGATGGCCTGGATGTAGTTGGACACCTCGTAGGTGGCGGCCCGCGCGTCGGTCACCTGGTAGTAGATGACGGTGTCGATGTTGACCACCAGGTTGTCCTGGGTGATCACCGGCTGGGGCGGGAACGGCACGACCTGCTCGCGGAGGTCGATGCGGTTGCGGATGCGGTCGATGAACGGAACGACGATGTTGAGGCCGGCGTTCAGCGTCCGGGTGTAACGGCCGAAGCGCTCGACGATGGCCGCGCTGGCCTGTTGGATGACCTGGATGGTCTGGACGAGCGCGATGACGACCAGCACCACCAGGATGACCAGCACGATGATGATGGCGTCCATCGTGTACTCCCCCTGCTGCTTGATGAGTTGGGACTATTGTCGATGAGGCGACCGAGTCATCACATCACGACGGCGGTGGCGCCGTCGATCTCGACGACGCTCACCTGACTTCCTGGTTCGTAGGTGTCGTCCTCGCCGAGGGCGCGCGCCGACCAGACCTCGCCGGCCAGCTTGATCCGCCCGCTGGTGGCGTCGACCCGTTCCAGCACGATGGCGGACTTGCCCATGAGGGCGTCGGATCCCGAGCGCAGCGCGGGTGGTTGGACGCGGGCGCGGCGCGCGATGGGGCGCACGGCGAGGATGAGGGCCGTGGACACCAGGGCGAAGACGATGACTTGGACCACGACGCTGTCGGTGATGCCGGCGGTGAGCGCGCCGGCGAGGGCGCCGGCCGCGAGCATGCCCAACTCCGGCATCGCGGTCAGGACGAGAGCGATCGAGAATCCTCCGGCGGCGATCAGCCACCACACCCAAAAGTCCACAAACCCATGGTAGGGGCCCGGACATGCCGGGGAACAGGGCTTGTTGAGGTCAGGTCAGCGGAAGGCCGTGCGCGGTCCAGCGTTCGCCCTGGCGCTCGACGATGAGCGGGAGGCCGAAGCAGTGGGAGAGGTTGGAGGAGGTCAGCACGGAGTCCACGGGGCCGGCGGCGAGGACCTTGCCCTGGCGGATGAGGAGGACGTGGGTGAAGCCGGGGGCGATCTCCTCGACATGGTGGGTGACCATGATCATGGAGGGCGCGTAGGGGTCGCGGGCCAGCCGGCCGAGGCGGCGGACGAGGTCCTCGCGGCCGCCGAGGTCGAGCCCGGCGGCGGGCTCGTCGAGGAGCAGGAGTTCGGGGTCGGTCATCATGGCGCGCGCGATCTGGGTGCGCTTGCGTTCTCCCTCGGAGAGGGTGCCGAATCTGCGGTCCAGCAGCTCGCTCATGCCGAGCCGGTCGAGGAAGGCGCGGGCGCGGCGTTCGTCGACGTCGTCGTAGGTCTCCTGCCAGCCCGCGGTCATGCCGTAGGCGGCGGTGAGGACGGTCTGGAGCACCGTTTGACGGCGGGACAGCTTGTCGGCGAGCGCGCTGCTGGCCATGCCGATGCGGGGGCGCAGCTCGAACACGTCCACGCCGCCGAGCTTCTCGCCCAGGATCTGGACGGTGCCGGAGGTGGGGAACAGGTAGCTGGAGGCGACGTTCAGCAGGGTGGTCTTGCCGGCGCCGTTCGGGCCGAGGATGACCCACCGCTCGCCCTCGGCGACGGACCAGGAGACCTTGTCCACCAGAGGCCGGCCTTCGCGGACCACGGATACGTCCACCAGCTCCAGTACATCGCTCATGAGCGCGGTCTCTCCCCTTGCAGTCGCCGTCGGTCACAACCTACGCCACCGCCTCCCCGGACCGGACGCCAGGAGGCCGGTGGGCCTACTTCCCTAAGGTAGAGGGCATGCTGGATGAACCTCGTGCGGGGCGCCTTGCGGCTTGGGGCAATGCGCTGTTCGCCGGACTTGTCTCACCGGATGACGCCGTTTCCCGGGTGGTGGGCGACGACGCGGTGCACCGCGTCGTCGGTTTGCCGGATGAGCCGGGCGCGGTCGGGTTGACGCTGGCGCTCGGCCGGCTGCGTGCGCTGGGGGTGGTGGGGCTGCGGATCGCGCTGCCCGCTCCCGGTCATCCGCTGGGCCTGAGCGGGCCGGCGGAGTTCAACGCGGCGGCGCTGGAGGCCGGGGAGGCGGTGCTCGCGCCGGGGGCCGGGGTGGGCCTGGTGCCCGACATCGGCGAGGCGGGGCCGGCCGGGGACGTGCTGACGGAGGTGGTGTGGTGCTGTCTGCCGGTGCGGCAGGCGCCGCCGGCGGATGTGCCGTCGCTCGGTGAGGCGGAGCGGGAGCTGGCGGAGGTGCTGCGGGACGCGACCGAGGCGCTGACACGGCTGGACGTGGCGGGCGCGGGGCCGATGGCGCTGACGCGGCTGGAGGCGTACCGGGCGCGGATGGAACGGGGGCGGCAGTTGCTGGCGCCGGGGTATCCGCCGCGGGCGGTGCGCGTGCTCGAACTGGCGCAGCGCGTGGGCGCGCTGGTGGACATCGCGCGGGGCACCGGAGACGAGGGGCACGGCGCGGCGGTCAGCGCGGCGCAGATCGGGGAGCGGGACCGGGTGCTGCGGACGGTGGAGCGAGCCGCGCGGCGGGCGCGGGTCGCGGCGTACAACGCCTACGCGGAGGAGGCGGAGCGGCAGCGCGGGTGACGTGCCGGGGCGGGACACGCGAAGGCCCCCGGGGACCGGTGGCCGGTCCGGGGGCCTCGCGTTCGCCGGGGGGCGCGGCTCAGACGTTGGCGCCGACGTTGCCGAACGCCGGGTTGAGGATCCCGACCACATTGAGCGAGTTCCCCACGACGTTGATGGGGATGCCGATCGGCACCTGGATGATGTTGCCGGAGATGACGCCCGGCGACTTCACGGCCACGGCCTTCGCGCTCGCCCCGCCGCCGTTGACGCCGCCTCCGCTGTCGGCACCGCCCCCGGTGGCGGAGGCGGTGCCGGTGGCGGCACCGGCGATGGCGCCGGTGGCGGCCAGCACGAGGGCGGCCTTCTTGGCAGTGTTCATGGTTGCGATCCTCCTGGACAGAACTGTGCAGCGACTCCGTCGCCGGAGTCGCGCTGCACAACGCGTGGGCCGATCGCGCGGCACGGGCTGACTGCCCGTTACGCACAATCGGCCCAACGCGCCGCCGGGGGGACGCTCAGAGGTTCACACCGGTGTTGCCGAACGCCGGGTTGAGAAGCCCGATGACGTTGACGCTGTTGCCGACCGCGTTCACCGGGACGTGAACCGGCGCCTGCACCAGGTTGCCCGAGCCGACACCGGGGGACTTCACCGCGGTGCCGGTGGCGTCCGCGCTCGCGGAGGCGACGCCCGCGCCGGCGGCGGCGAGACCGCCGACCATGAGGGTGACCGCGGCGGCCTTCTTCAGGTTCTTCAACTTCCCAGACCTTCCTTGCACGTTGCCGCGGCCATCCGCCGTGGCATGCCATGCAGAACGGTGGGCCGCCCGCGAAGTTGCGCCGAGCGGGTTACATCCACACGACGGTATGAATCTCGGTCCGGTGGGGCCGCCCGGTTTGGCCCCGGCCGGCCAGCTGCGGTATCGGGTCAGTCGGAGATGCCGTGCCGGACCGCCCAGAGCGCGGCCTGGGTGCGGTCGGCCAGGTCCAGCTTCATCAGGATGTTGGACACGTGGGTCTTCACGGTCTTCTCGGAGAGCACCAGGGCGCGGGCGATCTCACGGTTGGAGCGGCCCCGGGCGATCAGGGCCAGCACCTCCCGTTCCCGTTCGGTCAGCGTGCCGGCCCGGCCGCCGCCGGACTCCTGCTGGGCCAGCAGCGCGCCGGCCACCTCGGGCTGGAGCAGCACGTGTCCGGCGTGCACCGAGCGGATGGCGCCGGCCAGGGCGCCGGGGTCGATGTCCTTGTGCACATAGCCGGCGGCGCCGGCGCGCAGCGCGGGCACGACGGTACGGCGCTCGGTGAAGCTGGTGACGATGAGGACGCGGGCGGGGTTGCCCAGCTCGCTGAGCTTGCGCAGGGCCTCGACGCCGTCGCCGCCGGGCATCTTCACGTCCATGAGGATCACGTCGGGCCGCAGCTCCTCGGCGCGCGCGACGCCCTCGTTCCCGTCGGCCGCCTCGCCGACGACCTCGATGTCGTCCTGGACCTCCAGAAACGTGCGCAGCCCGCGGCGCACCACCTGGTGGTCGTCCACGAGCAGCACGCGGATGGCGTCAGCCACCGGGGACCTCCATCTCGATCACGGTGCCCTTGCCGGGCGCCGATTCCACGGTCAGGCCGCCGCCGACCGCGGCGGCCCGGTCTCGCATGGACACCAGGCCCAGGTGGCGGCCGGCGGCGCGCACCGCGGCCGGGTCGAAGCCGACGCCGTCGTCGCGCACGCGCAGCACGGCGCGAACACCGCGGCGGCACAGGCTGACCTCGACGTGGCTGGGGTCGGCGTGCCGCAGCGCGTTGTGCAGGGCTTCCTGCGCGACCCGCAGCAGGGCCTCCTCCTGCGCGGCGGGCAGCGCCCTGACGTCCTCGCAGCGGAGGGTGACGCGGGCGGGGTGGGCGCGGTCGAGCACCTGGATCTGGGCGCGCAGGGTGGCCAGCAGGCCGTCCTCGTCGAGGGCCGCGGGGCGCAACTCGATGACGGCGGCGCGCAGTTCGTCGGCGGCCTCGGCGGCGAGGGCGGCGACCTGGCCGAGCTCGCTGCGGGCGCGTTCGGGGTCACGCTCCAGCAGGGTGGCGGCGGCCTGGGCGGTGAGGCGGAGGGAGAACAGCTTCTGGGCGACGGCGTCGTGCAGCTCGTGGGCGAGGCGGGCGCGTTCGTCGGCGATGGTCAGCTCGCGGCTGCGTTCGTGGAGCCGGGCGTTGGTGAGGGCGATGGCGGCGTGCTCGGCGAGCAGGCGCAGCAGCTCCTCGTCGGCGGCGGTGAAGCCGCAGCCGTCGTCGGGCTTGGGCTGGCCGGGCGGGCAGCGCTTGTTCGCCAGGAAGAGGGCGCCGAGGACTTCCTCGCCGTCGGCGATGGGCATGCCGAGGAAGTCGGACATCTCGGGGTGGGCGGCGGGCCAGCCCTCGAAGCGGGGGTCCTTGCGGACATCGGCGAGGCGGACGGGGGTGGCGCCGTGGAGCATGGCGGCGAGGATGCCGTGCTGGCGGGGCAGCGGGCCGATGGCCTTCCACTGGCGGTCGCTGACGCCGTCGACGAGGAACTGGGCGAAGCCGCCGTTGCCGTCGGGGATGCCCAGGGCGGCGTAGCGCGCGGCCAGCAGCTCCCGGGCGGAGGCGACGATCGTCTGGAGGACGTCGCGCACCTCGCGGGTGCGGTTCATGGCGAGCAGTGCGGCGCTGACGGCGGCCAGTCCGGTTCTTTGGCCCATGAGGAGACGGTAACGCGCCGGGGCGGGGTGCCGGATCGGGCCGGGGCGGGGGGGTGGCTGGGGCGGTGGACCTAGGTCTTTCGACGGTGCTCATGCGGGGGGACGCGGAACGGCCGCGGCGCCCCGGAGTGGGGGCGCCGCGGCCGTTGAGCGGCGGAATGCCGGGTCAGTCGCGCATGACCTCCGGCTCGTGCCGGCGCAGGAACTTCATCACCAGGTAGCCGCAGACGACGCCGAGCAGGATCAGCATCGAGATGTCCAGCAGCCAGTAGCCGGCCTCGTGCTTCCAGATCGGGTCGGGGTCCGGCTCGGTGGGCGAGGCGGTCAGGACGTTGAGGTCCACGGTGGTGCCGGTGCCGGCCAAGGCCCAGCGGGAGGGCATCAGCCAGGCGAGCTGCTCCACGCCGAGGCTGCCGTGCACCTTGAACAGGGCGCCGGTGAAGACGAGTTGCACGACGGAGATCATGACCAGCAGCGGCATGGTCATCTCGGAGGTGCGCACCAGGGCGGAGATCACCAGGCCGACCATCATGGAGGTGCAGCCGAGCACCATCAGGACGAACGTCATCTCGAGGGCGGGCGCGTCCTCGAAGATCACGCCCTCGGGCGGCATGTCGCGGGGGATGAAGCCGATGGTGCTGAGGATGGCGGCCTGGATGACCGTGACGATGCCGAGGACGAACACCTTCGACATGAGATAGGCGGAGCGTGACAGTCCGACGGCGCGTTCTCGCTCGTAGATGACGCGTTCCTTGATGAGCTCCCGGACGGCGTTGGCCGAGCCGGTGAAGCACATGCCGACGACGAGGATGAGCAGGATGATGCTGGCGTCG
The DNA here is from genome assembly GCF_031845365.1 of Streptomyces litchfieldiae. NCBI lineage: Bacteria > Bacillati > Actinomycetota > Actinomycetes > Kitasatosporales > Streptomycetaceae > Streptomyces > Streptomyces litchfieldiae. The sequence goes on along the minus strand of NZ_JAVREL010000011.1, from coordinate 237,905 downwards.
CCGTTGCGGCCGTTGTTCTCGACGAGGCCGTAGCCGAGGCCGTGGTCGCCGGGAACGAAGGTGCTGACCACGCCGAGGACGATGGGCAGAGCCACCGTGAGGCCGAGGAATCCCTTGTCGGCCATGATGACCGCGGCGTAGCGGCGCATCAGGGTCCAGACCTGGGAGCCCCAGGTCTGCGCCTTCTGCTGGGCGGCGGCCATCGGCTGGAAGTGCGTGGCCTGCGGCTGCACGGCGTCCAGGTCGGCGGCGTACATCTGGTAGTGCTGGGAGCCGCGCCAGCGGCCCATCCAGTCGTAGTCGCGGTAGTTCTCGAAGGCGGAGAAGACGTCGGCCCAGGTCTCGTAGCCGAAGAAGTTCAGCGCCTCGTCGGGCGGGCCGAAGTAGGCGACGCCGCCGCCGGGGGCCATCACCAGGACGCGGTCGCACAGTCCGAGCTCGGCCACGGAGTGGGTGACGACGAGAACGGTGCGGCCGTCGTCGGCCAGGCCGCGCAGGAGCTGCATGACGTCGCGGTCCATGCCGGGGTCGAGGCCGGAGGTGGGCTCGTCCAGGAAGATCAGCGACGGCTTGGTGAGCAGCTCCAGGGCGACCGAGACGCGCTTGCGCTGGCCGCCGGAGAGGGAGGAGATGCGCTTCTCGGCGTGGTGGCTGAGCTTGAGCTCGGCGAGGACCTCCTCGACGCGGGCGTCGCGCTCGGCGTCGGCGACGTCGCCGGGGAAGCGGAGCTTGGCGGCCAGCCGCAGCGCGGTCCGCACCTGGAGGGCGGTGTGCAGGATGTCGTCCTGCGGGACCAGGCCGATGCGGTGCCGGAGCTCGGCGAAGTGCGTGTACAGGTTCCGGTGGTCGTAGAGGACCTCGCCGTAGGTGGCCGGCCGGTAGCCGGTGAGCGCCCGCAGCAGGGTGGACTTGCCGGAGCCGGAGGGGCCGATGACGCCGATGAGCGACTTCTCGGGGACGCCGAAGGAGACGTCGTTGAGGATGGTCAACTGGCCGTTGTTGACCTGCACCGTGAGGTGGCGGGCGGAGAAGGAGACCTCACCGGTGTCGACGAACTCCTGGAGCTGGTTGCCGACGAGGCGGAACGTGGAGTGGCCGATGCCGACGGTGTCGTTCTGCCCGAGGTAGCGGCGGCCGTTCTTCGGCAACTGCTGGCCGTTGACGTAGGTGCCGTTGTGGCTGCCGAGGTCGTGGATCTCGAAGCGGCCGTCGGGGTGGGCCAGGAACTCGGCGTGGAACCGGGAGACCTGGAGGTCGGAGACGACCAGCTCGTTCTCCAGGGCGCGGCCGATGCGGGTCACCTGGCCGATGGAGAGCTGGTGGAGGCTGGTGGCGCCGCGGTCGGAGCCGCCGTAGCCCTGCTGCTGCCGCGGCGGCTGGTGCTGCGCCGGCGGCTGGTGCTGGTGCTGGGGCGGCTGCTGGGCCTGCGGCGGAACGGGGTGCTGCGGCTGCATCACGGGCGGCTGGCCCGCCATGGCGGCGGCCGGTGCGTCGTACTGCGCGTACTGCTGCTGGTGCGGTATGTGCGTGGCCCCCGAGAACGTGAGCCGCGGGCCGTCCGTGGCGTTGCCGAGGGTGACGACCGCGCCCGGGCCGAGTGGCGCCTGCTGTACGCGCTGCCCCTGTACATAGGTGCCGTTCGTGCTGCCGAGGTCCTCCACGACCCAGCTCTGGCCGTTCCACCGCACGGTGGCGTGGCGCCAGGAGACTCGGGCGTCCTGCAGCACGAGGTCGCCTTGCGGATCTCTGCCCAGGCTGTACGCCCGGTTAGGATCCAATGTCCAGGTTTGTCCGTTCAATTCGAGTACGAGTTCCGGCACTCCATGCCCCACAAAGTTGTCCCCCGAACAGACCTCCGACCGGAGGCCTGGGGATGGTTGAACATCGTGGGGGAACTATTCCAGGCTTGGACCGGCAACGGGAACCCGCCCCTCGAAAGTCACCAAGCTGGTGCAGAGCGTCAGCGACTCCGTGACGTTCATCTCCCCGTCGTGTCCAGGGGCCGGACGAGACACGGCGCTGTCGCCGGCAGCGGATACGGTGGAGGGATCATGACCCCTGCACACATGGCCGAACACCACCCGGACAGCCCGGGCGGTCCTGATGGCACCGAACACGTTCCCACCCTGCTGGTGAAGATCTTCGGCAAGGACCGGCCCGGCCTCACCGCCGGGCTCTTCCAGACCCTGGCCTCCTACGCGGTGGACGTCGTCGATCTGGAGCAGGTCGTCACCCGGGGCCGGATCACCCTGTGCGCCCTGGTGACCTCCCCGGCGCGAGGCGCGGGCACGGAGGGCGAGCTGCGGGCCACGGTGCACTCCTGGGCGGAGTCGGTGGGGCTCCAGGCCGAGATCATCTCCGGCATCGGCGACAACCCGGCGCGCGGCACCGGCCGCTCGCACGTCACCGTCCTGGGGAACCCGCTGACCGCCGATGTCACGGCGGCCATCGCGGCGCGCATAACGGGCGCCGGCGGGAACATCGACCGGATTTACCGGCTGGCCAAGTACCCGGTGACCGCGGTGGAGTTCGACGTCTCCGGGGTGCCGACGGAGGAGCTGCGCACCGAGCTGGCCATGGAGGCCGCGGCGCGGGCCGTCGATGTGGCGGTCGTCGCCTCCGGGCTCCAGCGGCGGGCGCCGCGGCTGGTGGTGATGGACGTGGACTCCACGCTCATCCAGGACGAGGTGATCGAGCTCTTCGCGGCGCACGCCGGCTGCGAGGAGGAGGTCGCGGCGGTGACGGCCGCGGCGATGCGGGGCGAGCTGGACTTCGAGCGGTCGCTGCACGCGCGGGTCAAGCTGCTGGCGGGGCTGGACGAGTCCGTGGTGGACAAGGTCCGTGCCGAGGTGCGGCTGACGCCGGGGGCGCGCACGCTGATCCGCACGCTGAAACGTCTCGGCTGTCAGGTGGGTGTGGTCTCCGGGGGCTTCACGCAGGTCACGGACGCGCTGCGGGAGCGGCTCGGGCTGGACTTCGCCGCGGCCAACGCCCTGGAGATCGTGGACGGCAAGCTGACCGGCCGGGTCACCGGGGAGATAGTGGACCGGGCGGGCAAGGCGCGGCTGCTGCGCCGGTTCGCCGCCGAGGCCGGGGTGCCGCTGTCGCGGACGGTGGCCATCGGCGACGGGGCGAACGATCTGGACATGCTCAACGCGGCGGGCCTCGGGGTGGCCTTCAACGCCAAGCCCCTGGTCCGGGAGGCGGCGCACACCGCGGTGACCGTGCCGTTCCTGGACACGGTGCTGTATCTGCTGGGGATCACCCGGGAGGAAGTCGAGGCCGCGGACGCCCAGGGCTGACGCCCCGGGCGGGGAGCCGCGGCCGGTGCCGTGGCCGGTGACTGCTCGTGCGGGCTACTCGTGCGGGGTCCAGTAGGCGACGAGGCGGGCGGTGCCGTGCTCGACGGACTTCCAGCCGCCGGTCAGGCTGAGCACGGCCAGCGAGGAGGTCGGGAAGCCGCCGCGGTTCATCCGGGCGCGGGTGTCGCCGTCGGCCTCGCCGGCCAGCGCCTCGGCGAGCGCGTGGACGCCCGGGTTGTGCCCGACGAGCATCAGGTCGCGGACCTCGTCGTCGGTGCCGTTGATGACGGCGATCAGCTCGCCGAGGGACGCATCGTAGAGCCGCTCGTCGTAGACGGTGCGGGGCCGCTTGGGCAGCTCGCCGGCGAACAGCTTCCAGGTCTCGCGGGCCCGGGTGGCGGTGGAACAGAGGGTCAGTTCGGGAGTGAAGCCGGCGCCGGCCAGCCAGCGCCCGGCCACCGGGGCGTCCTTCCGGCCCCGCTCGGCGAGCGGCCGGTCGTGGTCGGACACCTGCGGCCAGTCGGCCTTGGCGTGTCGGAGGAGAACGATCCTGCGAGGAACATCGACGCTCATGTGCCCCAGCTTCGCATGAAAGGTGCCCTGGAGCGCGGGGGGTTGGGAATCCTTCCCGCGCGAGGTGGCCGCGCCGCGGGGGCTGGCCGGGAAGGGGCAGCCCCTAGGGCAGCCAGACGTCGCCGACCTGCTGGAGGAGCTGGCCGAGGTGCTGCCGCTCCTCCCCCGGCGCGGCCTCGGCGCCGGTGCCGGAGACGAGCAGCATGACGAGCGCGGCGAAGGCGGCCGCCGGCAGGGCGACGGCCCACCAGCGGAGGCGGATGTCCATGCCGGAACGGGGTGAGCGGGCGGCCATGACGGGTCTCCATCCGTCGGGGGTCGAAGTGATGCCCCCAACCTATGAACCGGCGGACGCGGTGCCCATCCGGTGACCCACCCAGTGGCCCCTGAACCCAGCCCCCTAGGGGATGGTGGGGCTGGCACCACCCCCGGCGGCGCGGGCCCGCGTTCTCACTGGGTGGCGGGCGGCTGGGCGGGCGTTCCGGAGGGGCGGAGGGTGTCGACGAGGCGGAGGATCTCCATGGGGAGCGGGAAGATCAGCGTGGAGTTCCGCTCGCTGGAGATCTCCGTCATGGTGGACAGGATGCGCAACTGCATGGCGGCGGGGTGCGCCTCCAGCCGTTCGGCGGCGTCGGACAGAGTCTGCGCGGCCTCGAACTCGCCCTTGGCGTGGATGACCTTGGCCCGCCGGTCGCGTTCGGCCTCCGCCTGCCGGGCCATGGCGCGGCGCATGGCCTGGGGCAGTTCGACGTCCTTGATCTCCACCAGGGTGACCTTGACGCCCCAGGGGTCGGTGACGTCGTCGATGATCCGTTGCAGCCGCTGGTTGATCTCGTCCCGGTTGATGAGGAGTTCGTCGAGGTCGACCTGGCCGAGGATGCTGCGCAGCGTCGTCTGGGCGATCTGCGAGGTGCCCTGGACGTGGTCCTCGATGGCCACGACCGAGCGGTTGGGGTCGACGACGTTGAAGTAGGTGACGGCGTTCACCCGCACCGTGACGTTGTCCTTGGTGATGACGTCCTGCGGCGGGATGTCCATGGTGACCGTGCGCAGGGAGACGCGGACCATGCGGTCGACGATGGGGATGATGAGGAACAGCCCGGGGCCCCGGGCGCCCATGATGCGGCCGAGCCGGAAGATCACTCCGCGCTCGTACTCCGGAACGATCCGCACGGCCGCCAGTGCCAGCAGCAGGAGCACGGACGCGATGACGATGACGACGACGAGCGCGGGGTTCATGGGGGCTCCTCCTCGGCGCTGTCCACGATGAGTTCGAGGCCCTCCCGGCCGACGACGCGGACGCGCCGGCCCTCGGTGACCGGGCCGGTCCGGCCGCGCACGGTCCACCACGCGCCCTCCAGCAGCACCTGTCCGGTGCCGCCCTCGGCGCGGCGCACCACCGCCTCGCGGCCGATCAGCGCTTCGGCGCCGGCCGCCGGGGGCGAGCGGCGGGCGCGCACGGCGAGCCGGCCGGCCAGCAGCGCGCCGGCGCCGGTCACCGGGGCGACCGACCACAGGACGGCGGGGTCGACGGTGTCCTCGCCGCGGAACAGCAGCACACCGGTGGCGAGCAGTGCCGCCGTGCCGGCGAGCGCGAACAGGCCCACCCATGGGGTGATCAGCTCGGCCGCGCAGAGGACGGCGGCCAGCAGGAGCAGGGTCAGCGCGGGTGGGTTGACCGACAGGTCGCCGAGCGCGACGAATCCGGCCGCCAGCAGGAGCACTCCGGCCGCTCCGGCGACGCCGACTCCCGGGCTGGCCAGTTCGTAGACGACGGCGAGGATGCCGATCGCCAGGAACAGGTAGGCCAGCTCCGGGCTGGCCAGCTCCATGCCCGTTTTGCCGTTCATGCACCCATGGTGCGGGAGCCGGCCGGACGGCGCCCGGCGACGGCGGTCGTGTGCGGAGCCCGGGCCGTTCCGGACGGGCATCCGGGTGAACGTGTGCGCCCCGGCCGGGGCATCGGCCACCGCCGTCTCAGGGCGAGGCCACGGTCGCGATCACGGCGATGACGACGCTGATCCCGAGCATGGCGCCCAGGATGAGGAGCAGCTTCCGCTGCCCGCCGGTGGGGTTGGGGTCGAGCGCTGGCATACCGGACAGTCTCCCACTCACTCGCCGTCCTCGACGCAGCGGTCCCGGCCCGCCGCCACCCCGGCCGCGATCTGCGCGACCATCAGCACCGTCATGAACGCCAGCGGCGCGTGCCAGCCGCCGGTGAGGTCGTTGAGCGTGCCGACCAGGAGCGGGCCGGGGATGCACATGAGGTAGCCGGCGCTCTGCGCGAACGCCGACAGGCGCGCGACGCCCGCGCCCGTCCGCGCGCGCATCCCGATCATGGTGATGGCGACGGGGAAGGCACAGTTGGCCAGGCCCAGCAGCACCGCCCAGACCCAGGCGCCGCCGGCCGGGGCGAGCCACAGCCCGGCGTAGCCGGCCAGGCCGCACACGCCGAGGGTGACCACCAGCGGTCCCTGGTGCCGCAGCCGGGTGGCCACCCGGGGCAGCACGAAGCCGAGCGGCGCGCCCAGGCCCATGATCACGGCGAGCATCAGGCCCGCGCTGCCGGCGGAGACGCCCGCGTCGCGGAAGATCTGCGGGGCCCAGCCGATGATGATGTACGCGGCGGTGGCCTGGAGGCCGAAGAAGAGGGCCAGCGCCCAGGCGGTCCGGGAGCGGACCAGGCGCGGCGCGGCCGGTTCGTCGGCGGGCGCGGGCGGCGGCGGGGCGGCCGGGCCGGTGGCGCGTTCCCGGCGGCGGGCGGACAGCAGCACCGCGAGCCAGGGCACCACGGCGACGGCCGCGGCGGCGGCCCAGAACGCGAGGCCGGCCCGCCAACTGTCGTTCGCCAGGGCGGTGAGCGGGATGGTCAGCGCGGCGGCGCTGGCGGCGCCGAGCGCGAACGCCATGGAGTACAGGCCGGTGATGGTGCCGAGCCGGTCCGGGAAGTAGCGGCGCGCGAGCACCGGCATGAGGACGTTGCCGACGGCGATGCCGGCCAGGGCGACGGTGGTGGTGACGAGGAACAGAGCCGTCGAGCCGGCCAGCGAGCGCACCGCGAGGCCGGCGGCGATGGCGGTGAGCCCGGCCAGCACCACGGCGACGGGGCCGAAGCGGCGGGCCAGCCGGGGCGCGGCGAAGCCGAAGACGCCGAAGCACAGGGCGGGCAGCGAGGTGAGGAGTCCGGCGACGGTGCCGCCCATGCCGAGGTCGTCGCGGACCTCGGCGAGCACCGGGCCGACGCCGGATATCGCGGGGCGGAGGTTGAGCGCGGTGAGTACGAGGCCGACCGCGACCAGCCAGGGCAGCGCGCGGTGGGAGGGTGTGGGTGTGGGGGAAGGCTTCCGGAGAGTACGGTCGTCCTTCGTCAACTCCATGGGCGACATCATAGAATCATGGGATGAATTCCCCGCCCGGGGGATCCGGACATCCCGGGAGAGATATGTCACTGACCGCGCCCCGCCGTTCCGCGCTGGCCGACCAGGTGATCAGCCAGCTCCGGCAGCAGATCACCTCCGGCGAGTGGCCCGTCGGCTCGCGCATCCCGACCGAGCCGGAGCTCGTCGAGCAGCTCGGGGTGGCCAGGAACACCGTGCGGGAGGCGATCCGGGCCCTGGCGCACAACGGCCTGCTGGACATCCGGCAGGGCTCGGGCACCTATGTGGCCGCAACCAGCGAACTGGCGGGGGTGATGCACCGGCGCTTCGCCGACGCCGACCCCCGGGACGTGGCGGAGCTGCGCAGCACGCTGGAGGCCGCGGCGGCGCGGCTGGCCGCGCGGCGGCGGACCGAGCAGGAGCTGCGGCAGTTGACCACGCTGCTCGGGCGGCGCGAGGCCGCCTGGTCCGCCGGGGAGGTGGACCGTTTCGTCGAGGCGGACGCCACGTTCCACATGGCGGTCGTGCAGGCGTCGCACAATGAGGTGCTCACCGCGCTGTACGCGGATCTGGGCACGGTGGTGCGGGCGTTCCTGCGCGGCGAGGTGGGCGACGAGCTGCGGCCGGAGGACCATGTGGACCACGCCCGGCTGGTCGACGCGATCCGCGCCTCGGACGCCGAGGCCGCGGCGGCGGAGGCGGGCTCGTACGCCCTGCTCTGCCGGGGGCTGGCGCCGCCCGTCGGCGCCTGACCGGCCAACGGCCGAGGTGGCGCGCACCCGTCGGGGCGCGCCACCGGGTGCCGTGGTCAGGCGCCCATCATGTGCACGCCGCCGTCGACGTGGACGATCTCGCCCGTCGTCTTGGGGAACCAGTCCGACAGCAGCGCCACGACGCCGCGCGCCGCGGGCTCCGGGTCGGCCAGGTCCCAGCCGATGGGGGCGCGGGTGTTCCACACGTCCGCCAGCTCCTCGAAGCCGGGGATCGACTTGGCTGCCATCGACTTGATGGGGCCGGCCGAGACGAGGTTGACCCGGATCTTCTTGCCGCCCAGGTCCCGGGCGAGGTAGCGGGAGGTGGCCTCCAGCGCCGCCTTGGACACGCCCATCCAGTCGTACTTGGGCCAGGCCACCTGCGCGTCGAAGTCCATGCCGACGACCGAGCCGCCGCGCCGCTCCAGCAGCGGCAGCAGCGCCATGGTCACCGACTTCAGCGAGTACGCGGAGACCTCGACCGCGGTGGCGACGGACTCCCAGCCGGTGTTGAGGAAGTTGCCGCCGAGGGCGTCCTGCGGGGCGAACGCGATGGAGTGCACCACACCGTCCAGGCCGATGCCCTCGCCCAGGTGCTCGGCGACCCGGTCGGCGAGGCCGTCCAGGTGCTCCTGGTTCTGCACGTCCAGCTCGATCACCGGAACCGGCTTGGGCAGCCGCTTGGCGATGCGCTCCACCAGGCTCAGCCGGCCGAAGCCGGTGAGCACCACCTCGGCGCCCTCCTCCTGGGCCAGCCGGGCGGCGTGGAAGGCGATCGAGGCCTCGGTCAGCACCCCCGTGACCAGGATGCGCTTGCCTGCCAGCAATCCACTCATGTTCAGTGCCCCATGCCCAATCCGCCGTCAACCGGGATGACGGCTCCAGTGATGTACGCGGCGTCCTCGGACGCCAGGAAGCGCACCGCGGCGGCGACTTCCTCCGGCCGGGCGTAACGGCCCAGCGGTACCTGTCCGACGATCTCGGCGCGCCGCTCCTCGCCCAGCGCCCGGGTCATGTCGGTGTCGACGAAGCCGGGCGCGATGACGTTGCAGGTGATGTTGCGCGAGCCCAGCTCGCGCGCGACGGAGCGGGCGAAGCCGACCAGGCCGGCCTTGGCGGCGGCGTAGTTGACCTGTCCCGCCGAGCCCAGCAGGCCGACGACCGAGGAGATCAGCACGATCCGGCCGCCGCGGGCGCGCAGCATGCCCTTGGAGGCGCGCTTGACCACCCGGAAGGTGCCCGTGAGGTTGGTGTCGAGGACGGCCGTGAAGTCCTCCTCCGACATGCGCAGGAGCAACTGGTCCCGGGTGATGCCGGCGTTGGCCACCAGCACCTCGACGCGGCCGTGGCTGTCCTCGATCTCTTTGTATGCCTGCTCCACCTGCTCGGCGTCGGTGATGTCACACCGCACCGGCAGGCAGCCCAGCTCGACGAGCTCCTTCGGGGGCTCCCCGGAGCGGTAGGTGATGGCGACCTTGTCGCCAGCGTCGGCCAGGGAGCGGGCGATGGCCAGGCCGATGCCGCGGTTTCCTCCGGTGACGAGTACCGAGCGGCTCAAGGGACCACCCTCTCTCTGCGTCGTGTGTACCGCACAAACGCTAGCTCCCCGGCCCGGCGGGGTGGGGGGCGGGGCGTGACAGGGGGGTCAAGCAGGCCCTGTGGGATTCCTACAGAGTGGCCGCGATCGGTGGCGCTCGCACCACGACGGCGACCGGCCGGCGGGCGCGCCCGGCCCGTGGCGTCCGGCCGTGCGGCCCGCGCCCGGGGGCGTTGCGGCCATGGCGGAACGGCCATCCGGCCGAAGGCGGCGCGCCGGCGGGGCGCGTCGCCGGTGTCGTGGGCGGCGGCGGACGGGGAATCGGCGCAGGGTGAAATCCGCCGGTGTCGGCGCCTGCCACTTCCGCTGTCAACACCCCCTGTCCAGGGCGTACACCGGCCAGGCATGATCGGAGTCCGGGGCGCTCCCCCTCGCTCCGCCCACGAGAGATGGCTACGGACAGGAGACACCGTGCCCAGACCCATCGATGATTCCTTCCTCGCCCTGCCCCTGCGCCGGCTGGCCGACGCCGCCCTGGCCCGGGCCAGGGCGCTGGGCGCCGACCACGCCGACTTCCGGCTGGAGCGGATCCGCAACGCGCACTGGGTGCTGCGGAACGCCAGACCGGCGGGCTCGTCCGACACCACCGACTTCGGGTACGCCGTCCGTGTGGTCCACGGCGGCAGTTGGGGCTTCGCGGCGGGTGTTGACATGTCGATGGACGCCGTGGCCCGCGTCGCCGCTCAGGCGGTGGCGATGGCGAAGCTGTCCGCGAAGATCATCGCCGCGGCCGGCTCCGACGAACGGGTCGAGCTGGCGCCCGAGCCCTCCTACGGCGAGCAGACCTGGGTCTCCTCGTACGAGATCAACCCGTTCGACCTCCCCGACTCCGCCAAGACCGATCTGCTGGCCGACTGGAGCGAACGGCTGCTGGCCGCCGAGGGCGTCAGCCACGTCGACGCCCGGCTGTGGGCGGTGCAGGAGAACAAGTTCTACGCCGACACCGCCGGCACGGTCACCACCCAGCAGCGGGTCCGCGTGCAGCCCGAGCTCAACGCGATCGCCGTGGACGCCGACAGCGGCCGGTTCGACTCGATGCGCACCCTGGCCCCGCCGGCCGGGCGCGGCTGGGAGTACCTGACCGGCACCGGCTGGGACTGGGACGCCGAACTGGCCGAGATCCCCGGCCTGCTGGCCGAGAAGATGGCCGCGCCCTCCGTGGAGCCCGGCCGGTACGACCTGGTCATCGACCCCTCCAACCTGTTCCTCACCATTCACGAGTCCATCGGCCACGCCACCGAGCTGGACCGGGCCCTGGGCTACGAGGCGGCCTACGCGGGCACCTCGTTCGCCACGTTCGACCAGCTCGGCACCCTGCGCTACGGCTCCGAGATCATGAACGTCACCGGCGACCGCACGGTGGAGCACGGCCTGGCCACCATCGGCTGGGACGACGAGGGCGTGCGGGCCCAGTCCTGGGACCTGGTCAAGGACGGCGTCCTCGTCGGCTACCAGACGGACCGGCGCATCGCGCGGCTCACCGGCTTCGAGCGGTCCAACGGGTGCGCCTTCGCCGACTCCGCCTCGCACGTCCCGCTCCAGCGCATGGCGAACGTCTCGCTGGCACCCGCGCCCGGCGGGCCCGACACCGCGGGGCTGATTTCCGGCGTGGAGAGCGGGATCTACATCGTCGGCGACGGCTCCTGGTCGATCGACATGCAGCGCTACAACTTCCAGTTCACCGGACAGCGCTTCTTCCGGATCGAGAACGGGCGGCTGGCCGGGCAGTTGCGGGACGTCGCCTACCAGGCCACCACGACCGACTTCTGGGGCTCGATGGAGGCCGTCGGCGGTCCCGAGACCTATGTGCTGGGCGGCTCGTTCATGTGCGGCAAGGCCCAGCCCGGGCAGACGGCCGCCGTCTCGCACGGCTGCCCCTCCGCGCTGTTCCGCGACATCAACATCCTCAACACCACTCGGGAGTCGGGCAGATGACCGTCAAGGCAACGGGCGCGCCGCACGAGATCGTCGAGCGCGCCCTGGAGCTGTCCCGCGCGGACGGCACCGTGGTGATCGCGGACGAGGAGTCCTCCGCGAATCTGCGCTGGGCGGGCAACGCCCTGACCACCAACGGCGTCACGCGCGGTCGCCGGCTCACCGTCATCGCCACGGTGAACGGCGCGACCGGCACCGCCGCCGGGGTGGTGTCCCGCTCCGCGGTGACCGCCGACGAGCTGGAGCCGCTGGTGCGGGCCGCCGAGGACGCCGCGCGGCAGGCGCCCGCCGCCGAGGACGCCGGCCCGCTGATCGAGGACCGGCCGGGCTCCCCCGACTTCACCGCGCCGCCGGCCGAGACCGCCCCGGAGGTGTTCGCCGGGTTCGCGCCCGCGCTCGGCGAGACGTTCGCCCGGGCCCGTGCCGGGGGCCGGGAGCTGTTCGGGTTCGCCGAGCACACGGTCGTCTCCACCTACCTGGGCACCTCCACCGGGCTGCGCCTGCGGCACGACCAGCCGGCCGGCCACGTGGAGCTGAACGCCAAGTCCGCCGACCGCGCCCGGTCCTCCTTCGTGGCCGTGCCCACCGACGACTTCACCGATGTGGACCCGGCGGTGCTGGAAGCGGACCTGGCCGTCCGGCTGGGCTGGGCGGAGCGCCGCGTCGACCTGCCCGCGGGCCGGTACGAGACGCTGCTGCCGCCCACCTCGGTGGCGGACCTCATGATCTACCAGTACTGGATGTCGGACGCCCGGGACGCCCACGAGGGCCGCACGGTCTTCAGCAAGCCGGGCGGCGGCACCCGGGCCGGGGAGCGGCTGTCCCCGCTGCCGCTGAACCTGTACAGCGACCCGGGCGCGGCCGGCGTCGGGGCGCCCCCGTTCGTCATCGCGCACAGCTCGGCCGCCGGCTTCGCCCCGGCCGTGTCCGTCTTCGACAACGGGCTGCCGCTGTCCCGGACCGACTGGATCAGCGACGGTGTCCTGCGCGGCCTGCCCACCAACCGGTTCACCGCCGGCCTGACCGGGCTGCCGGTCGCGCCGCTCACGGACAACCTGCTGCTGGACGCGGGCGGCACGCGTTCGCTCCCCGAGCTGGTCGCGGACACCGAGCGCGGCCTGCTGGTCACGTCGCTGTGGTACATCCGCGAGGTGGACCCCAAGACGCTGCTGCTGACGGGGCTGACCCGGGACGGCGTCTACCTGGTCGAGAAGGGCGAGGTGACGGGGGTGGTGACCAACTTCCGCTTCAACGAGTCGCCCCTCGACATCCTCGCCCGCGCCACCGAGGCCGGCCGGAGCGAACGCTGCCACTCCCGCGAGTGGGGCGAGTACTTCCCGCGCACGGTGATGCCCGCGCTGCGGGTGCCGGAGTTCAACATGAGCTCGGTCAGCCCGGGGGTGTGAGAACGGGCCGCGGCGATCCGCGCGGGGACCGATGAGTCCGGCGCCCCGCGCGGGTCGTTATCGGCATGACACAGCAACCGCAGTTCGCCCCGGCCGTCGTCGAACGCCCGGAGCAGCACTATGTGGCGGCCCGCGAGGTGGTCACCATGGAGACCATCGGCCGGGTCGCCGACCGTCTGCCGGACGTCTTCGGCTTCCTCGGTGCTCGCGGCGTCGAGCCGGTGGACGCCCCGTTCTTCAAGTACGACGTCATCGACATGGCCCGGCGGCTGGAGATCGAGGCGGGCGTGCCGGTGGCGGCGCCCGTCGAGCCGGCCCCGGGCCTGATCGCCGGCGTGCTGCCCGCCGGCCGGTACGCGACGGTCACGCACGTCGGCCACCCCGACGGGCTGGTGGACGTCACCGCCGCCCTGCTGGAGTGGGCGGCGGACCGGAATCTGGTGTGGGACGCCTGGGACGCCCCCGAGGGGCACGCCTGGCGCTGCCGCCTGGAGATCTACCGCACCGACCCGGCGACGGAGCCGGACATGAACCGGTGGGAGACGCAGTTGGCGTTCCGGCTGGCGGACGCCTGACGGGCCCGGCCTGGCCACGGGCCCGGCGCCGTAGGATGGTCACGACCTGCATCCCACCTCGACCTTTCGGGACAGAACGTGACACGCCTCGGCGAATCCGTGCAGCGCGCCAGCAGTCTGCTGGCGCAGGATCTCTCCTCCGACACCACCGTGCGGCAACTGCTGGAGGAGACGGGCGCGCGTCGCTATCTGGACCTGTCGGACCTGCCGGCCGAGGAGCAGGCGCGGCTGATCGCGGGCCGCGCGGTCGACATCCTGCCGTCGGCGGACAAGCTGGCCGAGGGCATCGCGGCCGCACGGGCGGCCGGGCGCGGGCTGCACATCAAGCTGGGGATCGACCCGACGGCCACCGACGTGCACCTGGGGCACGCCGTCCCGATCATCGTGCTCAGCCGCTTCCAGCGCATGGGGCACGACGTGACGCTGATCATCGGGGACATCACCGCCAAGATCGGCGACCCGTCGGGGCGTTCCACGGAACGGCCGCCGCTGACCGACGAGGACATCGAGCGGAACCTGGCCGGATACCGCGAACAGGTCCGGCCGTTCTTCGACTTCGAGCAGGTGCGCTTCCGGCACAACAGCGAGTGGCTGGCCGGCATCACGCTGCCCCGGCTGATCGGGATCCTCTCCCAGGTGTCCGCCTCCTCGCTGCTCCAGCGCGAGGACTTCCGCAACCGCCTGGAGGGCGGGCACGGGCTGACCATGTCGGAGCTGATCTACCCGGTGGCCATGGCCATCGACTCCGCCGAGATCGACGCGGACGTCGAACTGGGCGGCGTGGACCAGCTCTTGAACATGCAGATGGGCCGCCGCGTGATGGAGATCTACGGCCTGGAGCCGCAGATGATCGTCACCATGCCGCTGATCGAGGGCACCGACGGCTCGGGCGCCAAGATGTCCAAGTCCAAGGGGAACTACATCGGGCTCTCGGTGCCCGCCGACGACGTGTTCGGCAAGGTCATGTCGATCCCCGACCGGCTGATGGAGCCCTACCTGCGGGCCTGGACGGAGTGGACGGACGAGGAGCTGGCGGCGGTCACGGCGCGGCTGGCCGACTCCTCGCTGCACCCGATGGACCTCAAGAAGGTGCTGGCCGGCGAAGTCGTCACGGCGCTGTACGGCGTCGAGGCCGCGATGAAGGCCCGCGCGGACTTCACGGCGCAGTTCTCCAGGAAGAGCTTCGCCGACGTCGAGACGCTGCCGGAGGTCGACCTCGGCGAGCACGGCACCGAGGGCATCGCCACCGTGCTGACCAAGGTGCTCCAGTTCACGCCCAGCGCGTCGGCCGCCCGCCGGCTGGCCAAGCAGAACGGGCTGCGGCTGGTCCTGGAGACCGGCGACGGACAGCGCACGGCGGTGCTGGGCGAGGCGGACGCGCTGCGCCCGCTGGGCGAGGTCATCGGCAAGCACGTGGCCGCCGGCGACGCCAAGCCGACGGGCGTGTACCTGAAGGCCGGTCGCAAGCTGGCCCAGATCACCGGCTAGCCTGGTGGCGGGTGGTGAGGCCATGCGTGTGCGACGCGGGACCAAGCGCAAGACGGCCGGCTCGACGGTCTACCGGATCACCGGGGCCCGGCAGAGCCTCGACGACGACGTCCGGGGGCGGCAGCGCCGTTATGTGATCTCGATGCTCGTCCGCACCCTGGCGGTGATCCTCACCGTTCTGCTGTGGAACGTCAGCCTGCCGCTCGCCGCCGTGACCCTCGTGCTGGGCGCGGTGTTGCCCTATGTCGCCGTCGTGATCGCCAACGCGGGCCGGGAGAACGTGCCTTCGCTGCCCTCGACCTTTCTGTCCGCGGAATCACGGTCGGCGCTGCCGCCGGAGAACGGCGATCCTCACAAGCGGAGTTGACGCTTCCGCCCGGCGAAGCTCAAGAAATGCTCAGCTGGATTGGGCGGATCGGCTGCGCCGATAGGGGCATTGCATGTCATACTTCAAAGGCGCTCCGTATCCCCCGTCGGAGCGACGAACCGACGCCGGGCGGCTCCCCCCGTGGCTGCCCGGCGTCGCCATCTGCATTTCCTGTGTGATCCGTATTTCCCGTGTGTGCTTTCGAGGGTGTTGGATGGGTTTCGTGTCGAACGAATCCACCACCGAGACGCTGGTCTGCTCGGCGAAGGGCTGTCGCGCGGCGGCCGTCTGGGTGCTCGCCTGGAACAACCCCAAGCTGCACACGCCGGACCGGCGCAAGACCTGGCTGGCGTGCGAGGAGCACCGCGAGCACCTGTCCCAATTCCTCGGAATCCGCGGCTTCCTCAAGGACGTCGTGCCCCTGGAGGAGTGGCGGTCAGCCGCCGATCGCTGACATCGGGCGGCTCGGCTGCTCGAACGACTCCGGGTCGTCCAGCCCGGACCCGGCCTTCTTCCCCCACATCGCGGCCCGCCAGCGCGCGGCTATCTCCTCGTCCCCCGCGCCGGAGCGCAGCGCGCCGCGCAGGTCGGACTCCTCGGTGGCGAACAGGCAGGTCCGCACCTGGCCGTCGGCCGTCAGCCGGGTGCGGTCGCAGGCCCGGCAGAACGGCCGGGTGACGGACGCGATGACACCCACGCGGTGCGGCCCGCCGTCCACCAGCCACCGCTCGGCGGGGGCCGAGCCGCGCCGCTCCGTCTCCTCGGGGGTGAGGGTGAACCGGGTGCGCAGCGAGGCCAGGATGTCCCCGGCCGTGATCATCTCCGCGCGCTGCCAGCCGTGCTGGGCGTCCAGCGGCATCTGCTCGATGAACCGCAGCTCGTATCCGTGCGCCATGGCCCAGGCGAGCAGGCCGGGCGCCTCGGTGTCGTTGAGCCCGGGCATCAGCACGGCGTTGACCTTGACCGGGGTGAGGCCGGCGGCCTTCGCCGCGGCCAGGCCGCGCAGCACGTCGCCGTGGCGCCGGCGCCGGGTGATCCGCTCGAAGACGGCCGGATCGGTGGTGTCCAGCGAGACGTTGACCCGGTCGAGGCCGGCGTCGCGCAGCGCGGCGGCCGTGCGCTCCAGCCCGATCCCGTTGGTCGTCAGGGACAGCTTCGGGCGGGGCCGGAGCGCGGCGCACCGCTCGACGATGCCGACGAGGCCGGGGCGCAGCAGGGGCTCGCCGCCGGTGAAGCGGACCTCGGTCACGCCCAGCCGCGTCACGGCGATGTCCACCAGCCGCACGATCTCGTCATCGGTGAGCAACTCCGGCTTGGCCAGCCAGGACAGCCCCTCCTCCGGCATGCAGTACGTGCAGCGGAGGTTGCACCGGTCGGTGAGCGAGACCCGCAGGTCGGTGGCGATCCGCCCATAGGTGTCGAGCAGCATGTCTCGCAGCGTACGTCAGGACGCCGACAACGGGGGCGGCGATCCTGGCCGGCCGGGCCGGCGGCGGCCGGTGGGGCCTCAACTCCGGCCGCTGCCGCGGGCACTGTCGGTGCCGGCCCGTATCCTCAGGGACCATGCTCGAAGACCACCAGGCAGCCGAGGCACGTGTCCCCGTCCAGCCGCCCGCCGACGAGCCATGGCCCTCGGGCTACCCGACCGGGTACGCCGTGGTGGACGTGGAGACCACCGGCCTGCGCCGGGAGGACCGGATCGTGTCCGCCGCGGTGTACCGGCTGACCGCCCGGGGGGAGGTCGAGGACCACTGGTACACGCTGGTCAATCCGCAGCGCGATCCGGGGCCGACGCAGATCCACGGGCTGACCGCGCGGATGCTGGCGGACGCGCCGCTGTTCCCGGAGATCGCCGGCGAGTTCGCCGAGCGGCTGGCGGGCCGCGTGCTCGTCGCGCACAATGCGGTGTTCGACTGGATGATGATTGCCCGGGAGTACGCGCGGACCGACCACACGGTGCCGGTGGAGCAGCGGCTGTGCACCATCGCGCTGTCCAAGGCGCTGGCGCTGCCCCTGGCGAACCACAAGCTGGAGACGCTGGTGACGTACTTCGGCGTCACGCAGCGGCGGGCGCACCACGCGCTGGACGACGCCCGGGTGCTGGCGGAGGCGTTCCGGCCGAGCCTGCACCGGGCGGCCCGGCAGCGGCTGCCGCTGCCCCTGCACGCCTGCCGCCCGCTGACGGAGTGGACCGAGTCCCCGGCGGCCGGGTCCGGCCCGCGGGGCGGTGAGACGGCCTGGCGGGACGGCTGGCGGGGCTGGCGGCAGAGCAAGCGGCGACCGCCGTGCCCGTTCCCCAACCCCGGGCGGTACGAGACGGGCGGGCGGCTGATCCAGGGGATGCGGGTGGCGTTCTCCGGGGACACCTCGGTGGACCGCGAGCTGCTGGAGGACCAGGCGTTCGAGGCCGGGCTGCACATCGCGGCCGGCGTCTCGCGCTTCACCAGCCTCCTGGTGACGAACGATCCCGACGCCGTCACCGCCAAGGTGGTCCGGGCGCGGGCGCTGGGCACGCCGATCCTGGACGAGGCGGCGTTCACCCAGCTCCTGCGGGACGTGGCCCCGGCGCCGGAGGGCTGACCCCGTTCGGGTACGGTCGTGAGCTGTGTACCGCTTTCTGCTGTCCCGGCAGTGGGTCATCCTCACCCTTGTCGCGCTGCTGCTGATCCCGGCCATGATCTGGCTGGGGTTCTGGCAGCTCGACCGGCATGAGCAGCGCGTCGCGCGCAACGACCTGATCGCCGCCAGCCTGGCGGCGCCGCCCGTGCCGATGGCCGAGCTGTCCCCGGCGGACGGCGAGGTCGACCCGGACGACCGCTACCGCCCGGTGACCGCCACCGGCGTCTACGACACCGGGCACCAGGTCGTGGTCCGCCAGCGGACGAACGACGACGGGGCCATGGGGTACTACGTGCTGACCCCGCTGATCCAGGCCGACGGCACGGCCGCGCTGGTCAACCGCGGCTGGGTCCCCGCCGGGAACGACGTGACGCGGGTGCCCGAGGTGGCCGAGCCGCCGGGCGGCGAGGTCACGGTCACCGGCCGGCTGATGGCCGACGAGACCACGGGCACCACCGGCATCCGGGAGCGGTCCGGGCTGCCGGACGGCATGGTGATGATGATCAGCAGCCAGGAGCGGGCCGAGGCGCTGGGCGCGCCGGTGCTGGGCGGCTATCTGGAGCTGACCGGGACGGAGCCGGCCCCGGCGGACGCGGACGCCCAGCCGGAGATGCTGCCGGAGCCCGATCACACGGGGATCGGCGCGCACTTCGCGTACGCGGTGCAGTGGTGGCTGTTCGCCGCCGGGGTTCCGGTGGGGTGGGCGCTGCTGCTGCGGCGCGAGGTCCAGGACCGGCGGAAGGCGGCGGCCAGGGCCCGCCGGGACGAGGCGAACGGCGACGGCGGCGGGAACGGCGATGACGCGGAAGCGGCCGGGCGGCGCCCGGCGGACGCGGCCCCGGCCACGTCCTAGCTGACCCGTTCCACCTCGTGCCTGGCCGACCGGAGCCGGGCCTCGGCGGGCAGCGCCTCCAGCCCGGCCGAGGCCCGGGCGTGCTCCACCGCCTCGGTGCGCAGGCGCCGCACCACCTCGTCCGGCCGCGCCTGGGGCGTCAGCAGCAGGCCGACCCGGAGCCGGGGCTGACCGCGCCTGCCCACCAGAGTGACCCTGGCCCGGTCGATGCCGGGCAGCGACTCGGCCTCGGCGGCCACCACTTCCTCCATCGCCCGCCCGCGCAGCAGCGCGCCCACGCCGTCGCCGCTGTCCACGAGGACCTCCGCCAGGCGCTGCCGCCGCAACTGGGCCAGCAGCCACCACAGCGCGAGCAGCACCAGCAGCGACAGGCCGCCGATGACGACCGGCCACCACCAGCCCTCGTCGCGCCACTGGACGCGGTCGGCGCGGGTGAGCAGCACATCGCGCGGGGAGCGCCACGACCAGCCGGAGGGCATCGAGAAGCCCCAGCGGCGCGGCAGGTCCAGCGCGGCCACCACGGCGACGAGGCCCACGCCGAAGAGGAACAGCCCGGTCAGGACGAGCAGGACACGGTTCACGATCCGCAGCATCGGGGCGGCCACCTCATCGTCTCGCGGGCCGGCGGACGTGCACGCTGAGCGCGGGCTGCCGGGCCAGGCCCAGTTCGCGGATGCCGTGTTCGAGCACGGCGTCGAGGTCGGCCCGGACCACGTCCAGCTCCCGGAAGTGCGCCTCGGCCAGGGCGCGCACCCGGCGGCGGCCGACGCTCACCCGGACCGACCGCACGCCGGACACCTCCATGGCCCGGTCGCTCAACACCACGGCCACGGCGGCGCGTTCGATGCCGGACCGCATCAGCTCGCTGTCCCGCCGCATCGGCAGCAGCCCGCGCAGCCCGGGCGTGACGGCCAGCACGACCAGCCAGACGCCGATCAGCATCGCCGCGACGGCGCCGCAGACCACCGCGGCGTCGTCCAGCCGGCGGGTGGCCAGCTCGTCGGCGAGGGTGCGCCGCCACGAGGCGGCGGGGCGGTCGGCCCGCACGGAGGCGATGTCGTAGAGGAACAGCCCGGCCACGACCAGCAGCGTCAGGGCGACCAAGGCCGCGGGGGCCCGGCGCTCGGACCAGAAACGTCTGGCGGGGCCGTCGTTCTCACCATCGGGCTCGTACCGAGCCTCGGACGCGGCCTGCGCCATACCCCCGGTGGCCTCGCCCTCCGGCGTGGCCTTCTCCAGCGTGGGCGCGGTCCCGGCGCCGCCGTCCCCCGGCTCGCCGACCGGATCGCTCGCGGGATCGCTCACCGCACCCTCCCCGGGACGTGGCCGGTGAAGTGCGCCGAGTGCAGCCGCTCCACCGCGACGGCCACCTCCGCCGCCTCCATCCCCGCCAACTCCTGGATGCGGGAGGCGACATGGCGCCGGACGGCGCCGCACTGGGCGCCGATGTCCGAGGGGTAGGGCAGCTCGACCGCGACCCGGACGCTGGCGAGGCCGCCGGTGCCGTCAGTGTCGGGCGGCCGGCGCACCACCGCGGTGGCGTGCGGCCCGCCGCCCCGGCGGGGCGGCACGGGAGAGGCGGCGCCGTCGGCGCGCAGCGCCTCCCGGGCCGCCTGCGCGGCCAGCTTGGCCACGACGCGCTCGGCGATTCTCGTCGCGCCCCGGTCGGCGGGTGGCACCTGGATGTCCACCGCGTCACCGCCGCCGGTCGTCGTCGCGCTCCCGGACCCGGAAGAAGTCGCCCGGGTCCAGATCGCCGTCGGCGAACCGGCCGACGACGAAGCCGATGGTGCCGAGTGCCGCCACCAGCAGGAAGGCCCCGAATCCGCCGAAGTACGTGGCGAAGCCCAGTGCCATGCCGGCGATCATGCCGACCACAGCCATGCTCATCTCGCGCTCCTGGCTTCCGCTCCCGCTACTGCAACGGGGGCCGCTCGTCGTCTTCCTCGTCGCCGTCCGGGAGGTTCACGTCGCTGACGTTGATGTTGACCTCGACGACTTCGAGACCGGTCATCCGTTCCACGGCGGAGATGACGTTCTCCCGTACCGTACGGGATACCTCGGCGATGGAAACGCCGTATTCCACAACGATTTCGAGATCGAGCGCGGTCTGCACCTCGCCGACCTCCGCCTTGACGCCGCGGGTCGCGGACCTGGCCGCGCCGGGCACCCGGTCGCGCACGGCACCGAATGTCCGGGCGAGGCCGCTGCCCATGGCGTGCACACCCACCACGTCGCGGGCCGCCATGCCGGCGATCTTCGCCACCACCCCGTCGGCAATGGTCGTGCGCCCGCGCGTCGCGGGATCGCCCGTGCCCCGGCGCGTGCCGAGCTGCTTGCCCGGCACATCGATCGTCGTGGTCGAGCTCTCCTCGGTACCGATGTCGGTCACTTCGCCTGCGCCCCTTTCCGAACGGCGGTCGCCCGCTGTTCCCCGTGCCCATCAAGTGTGCCCACGCGAGTGCCGTGCGGCCACGCGAGTGCATGCATACGAGATGCTGTACCCAGCCCCGGCCGGTTGAGCACGAAGGGTGGCACTCAGGGTGAGCGACACGGGTTCGGACCGGTTGTTGGCGACGGTGCGGCGGCAGTTGAGCCTGGGCAGGCTGGTGCCGCTGGGCGGTCCGGGGGACGGCGCGTGGCTCGCGGAGCGGGCGGCCGCGCCGGTGCTGCGCCGGGCGGCCGCGACGGTGCCGGGCGTGGCGGTGACGGAGCTGCGGCTGGCGGTGGCGGGCGAGCCGGCCGGTGAGCCGGCGGTGCCGCCGCCGCCGAGCGCGCTGCCGCCCGGGCCGCTGCTGATCGACGCGCGGTTCGCGGCCGACGACCGGATTCCGCTGCGGGAGTGCGCCGAGCGGGTGCGCGCGGCGCTGGCGGCGGCGGCCGGGGAACGGCTGGGGCTGGACGTGGTCGCCATCGATCTGGAGGTGACGGACCTGCTGGCGGGCGAGCCGCCGCGGCCGGAGCCGGCCGACCGCGCGGTGCGGGGAACGCCGCCGCCGTCCGGGCCGGGCGCGCACGTGGCCGAGGCGGTGCTCGCGGTGCCGGGCGTGCGCGCCCTGTCCGGCGCGCTGGGCGGCCCGGCGCGGGCGGTGGAGATCGCGGCCGAGGAGCCGCTGATCCGGCTGCAACTCGCGGTCGGCGCCGAGCGCCGGACACTCGACATCGCGCGGGCCGCGGCCCGCGCCGCGGCCGGGGCGGCGGGTTCGCCACCACCCCGGGTCGCGGTGCTGATCACGGACATCCACCCGTAAGGGGCGCGAGGAACTGCGCGACCAGCCAAGGACGGCCCGCACCATCCCGACGGCAGATCCACCCCAAGGGGCGCGGGGAACTGCGCGACCAGCCACAAACGACCCGCACCCTCCGCACCGCGTTTTGCCTTGCCGCAGCGGAGCGTCAATCGTCGCAGTCGTCGTCCGAGTGCCCCCCGCCGGTGGTCGAGGTGCGGGAGCGGCTGCCGCCGCCGCGGCCCCCGCCGCCCGACCCGCCGGAGGAGCGCTCCGGCGCGGCGACGGTCTGGATCTCGTCCCGGACCTCGTCGGCCGACGCCCCGTCGGCCGACGTCCCCTCGTCCCACACCGCGCCGGCCGGCGCGGACTCGCAGTCGTCGTCTCCCCCGCAGGCCCCGGCGGTGAGCGCCAGGGTGAGTATCAGCAGCACGCCGCCCACGATCGCGGTCCGTGCGCCCCTGCCCCCGTTCATGCCGATCTCTCCTTCATGTCATGGAAAGATCAACACCCTAGCGCGCCGAGGGGAACGGGTGTGCGGTCGGGGGTTACTCGCCGAGGCCCGCCAGGTCGCGCAACCGGCGGGCCTGCGCGGCCCGTTCACGCGCGCGCTGCTCGTCGTAGTCGTGGCCCGCGGCGTCGCGCAGCAGCGCCTTCGTCTCGATCAGGGCGTCCCGGGGCGCGGCCAGCAGCGCGGCGGCCAGGTCGTCCGTGGCGGCGGCCAGGTCGGCGACCGGGACCACGAGGTTGGCCAGGCCGATGCGTTCGGCCTCCTCGGCGTGCACCGAGCGGCCCGTCGCGCAGATCTCCAGCGCGCGGCCGTAACCGACCAGGGCGACCAGCGGCCGGGTGCCGCCGAGGTCGGGCACCAGGCCGAGCGAGGTCTCCCGCATGGCGAACCGCGCGTCGTCCGCGCAGATCCGCAGGTCACAGGCCAGCGCGAGCTGGAAGCCGGCGCCGATCGCGTGCCCCTGGACCGCGGCCACGGTCAGCAGGTCGTTGCGCCGCCACCAGGTGAACGCCTCCTGGAAGCCGGCGATCGCGGCGTCGATCTCCGCGTCGCCGGCCCGGGCGAGTTCGAGGAAGGACAGCTCGCCGTCGATGCCCTCGGGCGTGAACGCACGCCGGTCGAGCCCCGCGGAGAACGAGACGCCCTCGCCGCGCAGTACCACCACCCGGACGTCGCCCGGCAGCAGGCGACCGGCCGCGGCCAGGGCCCGCCACATCGCCGGGGTCTGCGCGTTGCGCTTGTCCGGGCGGGTGAGGGTGACGCTCGCCACGGCGTCCCGGACGGTGACACGCACACCGTCCCTGTCGAGCAGGCTCATGCCGGCCTCCGGGGTTACTCAGCGGTAATGACAGCCGCAGCGTAACCGCCCAGGTGCTGTCCGGTCGATCTTGTCGGATCAGCCTGCGACGTCTGGTGCGTGCGATCGCAAGACGCCGGATCGCAGCTCGTACGAATGGGGGCACCTCCCAGCGTTAGCTGGGGGACGTACTCGCGCGATTCGGCAACGCGGCGAGCGTGCGTGCTGGGGGCCTCCCGGACGAAGTCTGGGGGAGTCGCGGGCCCGGCAAGATCGGCCGGACAGGGCCTTCGGTCCGGCCCGCCCCATCAGGGGGTGGGGGCCGCCTTCTTGCCGCGCGTGGCGCCGCCCCGGCCGCGCAGCGTGACGTCCGCCTCGCTGAGCATCCGGTGCACGAAGCCGTACGACCGGCCGGTCTCCTCGGCCAGCGCCCGGATGCTCGCGCCCGACTCGTATTTCCGCTTCAGGTCCTCCGCGAGCTTCTCGCGCGCGGTGCCGGTCACCCGGCTGCCCTTCTTCAGAGTCTCGGCCACTCGTGCCTCCTCGTGCGAAGTGCGCTCTGGACTCTCATGATCACCCCTATCCAGCTTCCTGGCCACCCATTCATCCGCGTCCATACGACAAGCGGACAGCGGCGGCCGTCGGCCCGGTGCGTGGACGGCCGCCGCCGGGCCCCTGGACGGGGGTGAACGGGCAGGTCAGCGGTGTTCGAAGGGGCAGAGCCGGGTCAGTCGCGGTGACACGCCGAAGTACGACGCCTCTCACTCAGATGAATGATCAAGCGTCGGCCGAATGATCCATCCCGCATGATCACAAACGACGGACCCCGGCCGCCTCAAGCGAGGGCGACGAGGTCCGCGTAGTCCGCGCTCCACAGGTCCTCGACGCCGTCGGGCAGCAGGATGATGCGCTCCGGCTGGAGCGCGTCCACCGCGCCCTCGTCGTGGGTGACGAGCACGACGGCGCCCGTGAAGCTGCGCAGCGCGCCCAGGATCTCCTCGCGGCTGGCCGGGTCCAGGTTGTTCGTGGGCTCGTCCAGCAGCAGCACGTTGGCCGAGGAGACGACGAGGGTGGCCAGCGCCAGCCGCGTCTTCTCGCCGCCGGACAGCACCCCGGCCGGCTTGTCGACGTCGTCGCCGGAGAACAGGAACGAGCCCAGCGTCTTGCGCACGTCGACCATGTCCATGTCCGGCGCGGCGGAGCGCATGTTCTCCAGCACGGTGCGGTTCTCGTCCAGCGTCTCGTGCTCCTGGGCGTAGTACCCGAGCTTGAGGCCGTGGCCGGGGACGACCTCGCCGGAGTCGGGCTTCTCGATCCCGGCCAGCAGCCGCAGCAGCGTCGTCTTGCCCGCGCCGTTGAGGCCGAGGATGACCACGCGCGAGCCCCGGTCGATGGCGAGCGAGACGTCGGTGAAGATCTCCAGCGAGCCGTACGACTTGGACAGCGAGCCGGCCATCAGCGGGGTCTTGCCGCAGGGGGCCGGGTCCGGGAAGCGGAGCTTGGCCACCTTGTCCTGCTGCCGCTCGCCCTCCAGGCCGGCCAGCAGCCGCTCGGCGCGCCGGGCCATGTTCTGCGCGGCGACGGCCTTGGTGGCCTTGGCGCGCATCTTGTCGGCCTGGGCGTTGAGGGCGGCGGCCTTCTTCTCGGCGTTGGCCCGCTCGCGCCTGCGGCGCTTCTCGTCGGCCTCGCGCTGGACCTGGTACTGCTTCCAGCCCATGTTGTAGATGTCGATCTGGGCGCGGTTGGCGTCGAGGTAGAAGACCTTGTTGACGACGGTCTCGATGAGGTTGTTGTCGTGGGAGATCACGATGAGGCCGCCGCGGTAGGTCTTCAGGAAGTCGCGCAGCCAGACGACGGAGTCGGCGTCGAGGTGGTTCGTCGGCTCGTCCAGCAGCAGGGTGTCGGCATCCGAGAAGAGGATGCGGGCCAGCTCGACACGGCGGCGCTGGCCGCCGGAGAGAGTGTGCAGGGGCTGGCCGAGCACGCGGTCGGGCAGTCCGAGGCTGGCCGCGATGGTGGCGGCCTCCGCCTCGGCGGCGTACCCGCCCTTGGTGAGGAACTCGGTCTCCAGCCGCTCGTACCGGCGCATCGCGCGGTCCCGGACATCGCCCTGGGCGCTGGCCATGCGCTGCTCGTTCTCCCGCATGCCGCGCAGCACGGTGTCCAGGCCGCGGGCGGCCAGGATGCGGTCGCGGGCCAGGACGTCGAGGTCGCCGGTGCGCGGGTCCTGCGGCAGGTAGCCGACCTCGCCGCCGCGGGTGATGGTGCCGCCGGCCGGCACGCCCTCGCCGGCGAGGCATTTGGTCAGGGTGGTCTTGCCGGCGCCGTTGCGGCCGACGAGGCCGATGCGGTCGCCCTGGGCGACGCGGAACGACGCGGACTCGATGAGAACGCGGGCACCGGCGCGCAGCTCGATGCCGGAGGCGGTGATCATGGACGGACTCCAGGAACGCGGGAGGGAACGTACGGGCTCGGGTCGGGTGGAGGGCGTACGTCCGCTAATGCACGAGGAGCAGAATGTCCATGCGGTTCATTCTAACGGCGCGGCGCAAGCGGATATCCCCGTCGCGGTGCGGGCGGTCACGCGCCACCGGTGTGCACCTGGAACGCGGCCCGGCGCACCCGTTTGGCGATGGCGGGGTCCGGGTGGGCCGCGGCCAGGGCGAGCAGCACCTGCACCGTGCGGGGGTGGCCGCAGGTGCGGATCTCGTTGACCAGGTCGGCCACATTGGGCTGGGGCGCCGCGTCGAGGTGGTCCAGCAGGAGCCGCTCGGCGCCGTGCTCCTGGGCGGCCGAGGCGGTGTCCACCCACAGCCAGGTGGCCTCGGCCCGGGTCAGCACGCCGTGCGGGGAGTCGGTGTGGTCGCGCGGGTCGCCCGCCTCGTGGTCGGCCAGCCACAGCAGCGCGTAGGGGCGCAGGACCGGCTCGTCGGCGGCGGCGCGCAGGGCGGGCAGCGCGGGGGCGCCGACCACCCGCAGCGCCTCGAACGCGAGGCCGCGGATGAGCGCGTCCTCGCCGCGCGCGGCCTCCAGCAGCTCGGTGACGGCCGGGCCGGCGGGCCGGGCGGCCAGCCAGGCGCGGTACTCGGCGCGGGCCGGGCCGGGGGTGAGGCCGGCGCAGCCGCGCAGCATGGCGACGGCCGACTGCTCGATGTTCCCGGCCGGGCTCTGGGCGGCGATGCAGATGTGCTCCAGCTTGGTCCACATCGCCCAGCCGCCGAGTTCGGTGAGGCGGGCCCGTTCGGGGTGGTGGCCGCGTGCGTGGAGGGTGAGGGCGCCGACGGAGGCGAGGGCGTCCAGCGCCCAGCCCAGCAGCCGGACCAGCTCGGCGGTGTCGCCCTCGTCCGTTATCCCGTCGGCCGGGCCGCGGTCGGCCCGCAGTTCGAGGATGCGCTGCCGGACCAGGTCGATGAGCCCGGCGCCGGTGACCGGGCCGTCGGAGAGATACATCACGGACAGCAGTTGGGGCACGGCGGCGACGACGTCGGCCACCGCGCCGGGGTCGGCGTCCGGCGGGGCCGGACGGGCCAGGGACCAGGCGTCGAACAGCGCGACCCAGCCGCGCAGCGCCGCCGTGTCGTCGCGGTCCCAGGCGCGCAGCCGCCAGCCGGCGCGCACCGCCTCGGCGCCCTCGCCGCCCTGCTCGATGAGGCCGGCCAGCCGGGCGCGGCCCCAGTGGTCGCGCACTTGGCCGACGGTCAGTCCGAGCTCGGCAGCGGCGCGGTCGGCGGCGGCCTCCGGCGAGGTGTTGGTGCGCTGCGCCCAGTGGGCCAGCCGGACGGCGTCGGCGAGCAGAACGCGCGCGCGGCGGGCCAGTTCGTCCTGGGGGGCGACGCCTCTGGGCGGGGTGGGCGTGCGTCTGCCGGCCTGCGGGCGCCTGCTCGTCGCGGCGCGCTGGGGAGGGGTTTGTGGGACAAGTCGCAACCGGGGCTCACGCGGAGTTCGGGACGTCACGTGAGCAGTTTCACCGGTCGGGCCGGGAAAGCCCAAACCCCCTGCCCCGCAGGGGCATATGGACGCGCTCGGCGGGCTCACATGAGCGGCGTCAGGAAACGGCGCAGCCGCTCCTCGTAGGCGGGCGGGTCGGCGTTCCACATGGCCGCGTGCTCGGCGTCGGCGATCACGTGGAGGGTGACGCTCTCGGGGTGGCGGGCGGCCAGGTCGCGGGAGGCGTCCCAGGGGGCCACGGTGTCGCCGGGGCCGTGCAGGACGAGGACCGGCACGGGGGCGCCGCTCTCGCCGGGCGGCGGGGGCGCGGGCGGCGGCTCGGCGGCCTTCTGCGGCCGGCCGCCGGTGACCAGCGGCAGCAGCGGACCGGGAACGCCGCGGCGGGCGGCCAGGGCGCGCAGGGTCGCGGCCGGGTCCAGGACCGGCGAGTCGAGGACGAGTCCGGCGACGCGGTCGCGGGCCTCGGAGTGGGCGGCGGCGCGCAGGGCCATGGCGGCGCCGGTGGACCAGCCGTACAGCACGACGCACCGGGCCCCGTATCCGAGGGCGTAGCCGAGGGCGGCGTCGGCGTCCCGCCAGGCGCCGCGGTGCGCGGGGATGAGTACGGGGAGGTGCTGGTCGTGCAGGAACGGCACGATGTTGAGCGGGTGTTCGCGGGTGGCGCCGAATCCGTGCAGGGCGATCACCCAGGTGTCGCGGGAGCCGGGGATGAACCAGGCGGGCAGCGGGCCGTCGGGGGCGGGGATCGAGACGTCGGTGTGGGTGATGCCGAGGGCGGACTCGGGGGTGCCGAGGTGCAGCTGCGGGGTGAGGGTGACCGGGGCGCCGGGGGTCAGCTCGCCGTGGTCGACCCGCTCCAGGCGCCGCACAACGCTGTCGGGGCCGGCGCGCACCTCCAGCGGGGGGCCGACGACGGCGTGGCAGGACTTGCCCGCCAGGCCGTAGGTGCCGCGGCGGAGGGAGTGCAGGGAGCGGGTGAGGGTGACCTGTCCGGCCGCCGTGGAGTGCACGGACAGCCGCGCCCCCGCGAACCCGGGCGGCCGCCGGACGCGGGCGGCGTCATAGGCCCACCGCCCAGCGGCGACCGCGGCCACGACCGCCCCGGCACTCAGCAGTGTGGTGGCGGCCACGGCCGCCGTCGTGCGCCGACGCATGCCCCCAAGCATGGTGGCGGACCGCGTGCCGTGCCACCGGAGCGGCGGGTCTGTTACGCGGCGGGCCGGTGCCGCCCGTAGTGGCGCAACTTCTCCCCGACGCGGGTCAGCTCCGCCTCGGATATCAGGGTGGGGGTCCGGCCGGGGTTCGCGGTGGCGGTGAGCCAGAGGCGGCACATCCACTCCAACTGGGCCGTGTTGTCGTACGCCTGCCGCAGGCTGTGGCCGTGGACGACCGTGCCGTGGTTGCGCAGCAGACAGCCGGTGCGGTCGCGCAGGGCGGTGAGCATGTGGGCGGCCAGCTCGTCGCTGCCGTAGATGGCGTAGGGCGCGACGCGGACCGGGCCGCCCAGGGCGGCGGTCATGTAGTGGATCGGCGGCAGCTCGTCCACCAGCGTGGAGACGGCCGTCGCGTGCACCGCGTGGGTGTGGACCACGGCGGTGGCGTCCGTCGTGCGGTAGACCGCCAGATGCATCGGCAGCTCGCTGGTCGGCGGCAGCGTGCCGGCGCGGGGGCGGCCCGCCAGGTCCACGGCCAGCAGGTCGCGGGGGCGCAGCAGGTCGTACGGGACGCCGCTCGGGGTGACCAGAACGGTGTCGCCGAGGCGCACGGACAGGTTGCCCGAGGTGCCCACGACGAGGCCGTCGGCGACCGTCCGCCGGGCGTGTTCGATCAGTTCTTTCCAGGCCCGCCGCCATTCGGCGGGAACACGCCGCCACAAGTTCATCTCTCGTTCACCTATTCACCCTACGTTAACGGCGCTTGCCCCCGACCCGCCGAATGATTGTCCGATACATGGAACACATAACGTTGCTGATCGCGATCGTGATCATCACGGCCCTGGCGTTCGACTTCACCAACGGCTTCCACGACACGGCCAACGCCATGGCCACCACCATCTCGACCGGGGCCATGAAACCGCGCGCGGCGGTGGCGATGTCGGCGGTGCTGAACCTCGTCGGCGCGTTCCTCTCGGTCGAGGTCGCGCGCACCATCTCCGGCGGCATCATCGACGAGGAGGCGGGCATCGCGCCCGAAGTCATCTTCGCCGGTCTCGTCGGGGCCATCCTCTGGAACCTGCTGACCTGGCTCGCGGGCCTCCCCTCCAGTTCCTCGCACGCCCTCTTCGGCGGCCTGATCGGCGCGACCGTGGCCTCGGTGGGCACCGGCGCGGTCAACGGCGACGCCGTCGTGGCCAAGGTCGTCATCCCCGCCATCGCCGCGCCGCTGGTCGCGGGGACCGCCGCGCTGCTGGCCACCCGGCTCACCTACCGGCTCACGCGCGGTGCCGACGAGCGCTACAGCGCCCGGGGGTACCGGACCGGGCAGATCGCCTCGGCCGCGCTGGTCTCCCTTGCGCACGGCACCAACGACGCCCAGAAGACGATGGGCGTGATGACGCTGGCCCTGATCGCGGGCGGTTCGCTGGCGCCCGGCGCCGACCCGCCGCTGTGGGTCATCACCTCGGCCGGGGCCGCCATCGCACTGGGCACCTACCTGGGCGGCTGGCGCATCATCCGCACCATGGGCCGGGGCCTGACCGACATCGAGCCGCCGCAGGGGTTCGCCGCCCAGACGAGCGCCGCGACCACGATCCTCGCCTCGTCCCACATGGGCTTCGCGCTGTCCACCACCCAGGTCTGCTCCGGCTCCGTGATGGGCAGCGGCCTGGGCCGCAAGGGCGGCGTGGTGCGCTGGTCCACCGCGACGCGCATGGTCGCGGCCTGGGGCATGACGCTGCCGGCCGCCGGGACCATCGGCGCCCTGGGCGCGCTGCTCGCCGAGCGGGGCGACTGGGGCGTGGCCCTTGTCGCCGCGCTGCTGGTCGTCGCCAGCGTCGGCATCTGGCTGCTGGCCCGCCGCAAGCCGGTCGACCACTCCAATGTGAACGACACCGAGGTGAACGACAGTGACCGCGAAGGTGACATCGACGCACCCGCCGGGCCCGCCCCGGTGACCGTTCCGGCTCCCGCCGCGGCGCCGTCGCCCTCCCCGTCCGCCTCCTCCGCCCTCTCCTGAAGTCCGGGGTCATCCGTGCACATCGAATGGGCCGTCCTCGGCCAGGTCGTTCTCGTCTCCGTGCTGCTGACCGTGGCGCTGGTCGGCCTCTTCTCCGTCGGCATCCGGACCGGCTCCGCCACCTCGCGGACGCGGCCGGCCGGATACCTGTCGTTCGCGCTGTGCGCGGCGGCGGTCGGCTACGGCATCTTCATCGTCGCCACCTGAGCCGGGGGAACGTCCTCCCGGGAAGGCGAGGTTGACGGCGTTCCGCGGCACATGGTGGACTCTTCGGTGCCAAACGGCGGCAGGAGAGGAAGCCGGTGCGAATCCGGCGCGGTCCCGCCACTGTCACCGGGGAGCCCTCCCCCACCGTGCGTCACGGCCCCACCGAATCCCGGAGCTGGAAGGCCGGGGGAAGCGTCGATCCGGGAGCCAGGAGACTCTCACCGCCGGTCACGTCGAACCAGGGCGCGGACCCTGAGTGAGGACACCCCGTTATGACTGGCGCTTCCCCGCCCACCCCTGCCCTGCCCGCACCCCCGCGAGGTGTGACGACGGGCGGCTGAGGTCATGCGCGTACCCCACGCGACGGCGTACGGCATGGCCCTGGGCTACCTCGGCGACCTGCTCACCGGCGACCCCCGCCGGGGCCACCCCGTGGCCGGCTTCGGCCGCGCCGCCTCCGCCCTCGAACGGCGCCTGTGGCGCGACCACCGCGCCGCCGGCGCCCTGTACACCGCGCTGTGCGCGGGCGGCACGGCGGCCCTCGCCGCGCTGCTCGCCCGCCGCGCCGGCCGGGCCGGCGCCCCCGCGCTGACCGCCGCGACCGCCTGGGCGGTGCTCGGCGGCACCGGCCTGGCGCGCGAGGCGCGGGCCGTCGGCGCCGCCCTGGCGGCCGGCGACACGGACCGGGCCCGGGAGCTGCTGCCCCGGCTGTGCGGGCGCGACCCGGCCGCGCTGGACGAACGGGCGCTGGCCCGCGCCGTCGTGGAGTCGGTCGCCGAGAACACCTCCGACGCGGTCGTCGGCGCCCTGGTGTGGGGCGCCGCGGCCGGGGTGCCGGGGCTGGCCGCGTTCCGGGCGGTCAACACGCTGGACGCGATGGTCGGCCACCGCTCGCCGCGGCACCGGAACTTCGGCTGGGCCTCGGCCCGGCTGGACGATCTGGCGGGCTGGCCCGGGGCCCGGCTCACCGCCGCGCTGGCCGCCGCCGCGGGCCCCGATCCGCGCGGCGCGCTGCGCGCCTGGCGCGCCGACGGGCACCGCCACCCCAGCCCCAACGCCGGCCCGGTGGAGGCCGCGTTCGCCGGGGCGCTCGGGGTGCGGCTGGGCGGGACGCTGTCCTACGGCGGGCGGGTGGAGCACCGCCCGGTGCTCAACGCCGGGGGAAGGCCCGTCGAGGTGGCCGACATCGAACGGGCCGTGGCGCTGTCCCGCCGCGTGGGGGCGCTCGCGCTCGTCGTGTGCTGCGCGGCGCGCGCCGCCGGGGAGCGCCTGACCGGGGAACGCGTGACCGGGGAGGGACGGCGGTGACCGGGGAGGGACGGCGGTGACCGGCGGGGCGCTGCTGGTGGCGGGCACCACCTCCGACGCGGGCAAGAGCGTGGTCACGGCCGGGATCTGCCGCTGGCTGGCCCGCAAGGGCGTGCGGGTCGCGCCGTTCAAGGCGCAGAACATGTCGCTGAACTCGTTCGTCACCCGCGAGGGCGCCGAGATCGGCCGGGCCCAGGCGATGCAGGCCGCCGCCGCCCGCACCGAGCCGACCGCCCTGATGAACCCGGTGCTGCTCAAGCCCGGCGGCGACCGCGGCTCGCAGGTGGTGCTGCTGGGCCGGGCCGTGGGCGAGGTGAGCGCCCGGGGCTACCACGAGGAGCGGCAACGGCGGCTGCTGGGCACCGTGACCGACTGCCTCGCCGAACTGCGCGCCCGCTACGACGCGGTGATCTGCGAGGGGGCGGGCAGCCCGGCCGAGATCAACCTCCGGCACGGCGACATCGTCAACATGGGGCTGGCCCGCGCCGCCGGCCTGCCCGTGGTGATCGTCGGCGACATCGACCGCGGCGGCGCGTTCGCCTCTTTCTTCGGCACCACGGCGCTGCTGTCGGCGGCCGACCAGCGGCTGGTCGCCGGGTATCTGGTGAACAAGTTCCGCGGCGACCCGGCGCTGCTGACCCCGGGCCTGGACATGCTGCGCGGCCTCACCGGCCGCCCGGTGCTCGGCGTCCTCCCGCACCGGCACGGCCTCGGCATCGACGAGGAGGACGGGCTGCGGCTGTCGCTGCGCGGCACCCTCCGGGAGACGGAGACCGCCCCGCCGCACGGCCGCGACGTGCTGCGGGTCGCCGTGGTGGCGCTGCCGCTGATGTCGAACTTCACGGACGTGGACGCGCTGGCCGCCGAGCCGGGCGTCGCCGTGCGCTTCACCGACCGGCCCGAGGAGGCGGCCGACGCCGATCTGACGGTGCTGCCGGGCACCCGCGGCACGGTGCGGGCGCTGGCCTGGCTGCGCGAACGCGGCCTGGCCGACGCACTGTTGGGGCGGGCCGCCGAGGGACGGCCGGTGCTGGGGATCTGCGGCGGGTTCCAGATCCTGGGCGAAGTGATCGAGGACCACGTGGAGTCCCGGGCCGGCACCGTCGCCGGGCTCGGCCTGCTGCCGGTGCGGGTGCGGTTCGCCGCCGAGAAGGCCCTGGCGCGCCCAGCCGGTTCGGCCCTGGGCGCGCCCGTGGCGGGCTACGAGATCCACCACGGCGTCGCCGAGGTGACCGGCGGCGAGCCGTTCCTCGACGGCTGCCGCGTCGGGTCCGTCTGGGGCACCCACTGGCACGGCTCGCTGGAGAGCGACGCGTTCCGCCGGGCGTTCCTGGCCCGCATCGCGGCGGACGCCGGCCGGGACTTCACGCCGGCGCCCGGCACGGCGTTCGGCGCGCTGCGCGAGGCGCAGCTCGACAAGCTGGGCGACCTCATCGAGGAACACGCGGACACCGCCGCCCTGCTGCGGCTCATCGAGGAGGGCGCTCCCGGCGGCCTCCCCTTCATCCCGCCGGGAGCGCCATGACGAGTCGCCGAGCTGGCGACCGTGCACGCCAGGACCGGGGAGCCCGGGCTCGTCGAGGCCGCCCGCCAGCTCGGCGTTCCGCTGCCCGGCCACCCGGCCGCCGAGGCGGGCGCGCCGTTCGCCGCCGCCCGCGCGGCCGGCTCGCCGTCGTCGGGCTGGACCAGTACCTGGCGCGGATCACCGATCTGCTGCGCCCCGGCCCCCGGGTGCTCGCCTCCGGGCTCGGCGCGCCGTTCGGGCACGATCACGCCACGATCAGCCGCTCCGACCTGCACGCCCCGTGGGAGGTCGTCGAACGGCGGGTGCGGGCGGCGGCCGAGGCCGGCCTCGCCGTCGCGTTCTGCTCCCACGGCCAGCCGCTGGGCCCGCACCCGGATCTGCTGGCGGTGCTGGAGCGGCGCGTCGACGAGGTGGCGCCCCCGGACGCGCGGCCGGGCACCACGGGGCTGCTCGTGGGGCGCGGCTCGACCGCCCCGGACGCCAACGCGGAGGTGTTCAAGGCGGCCCGACTGCTGTGGGAGGGACGAGCGTTCGCCGGGGTGGAGACGGCGTTCGTGTCGCTGGCCGCGCCGGACGTGGCCACCGGCCTGGACCGCTGCCGCGCGCTGGGCGCGTGCCGGATCGTCGTGCTGCCGGACCGCGTGCGGGCCCTGGTGCTGGCCCGGTACCGCGAGACGGTGCACGGCGACATCCGGATGAACTGCGACGCGTGCGTCTACCGCGTCGCGCTGCCCGGCTTCGCCGACCGGGTCGGGCAGCCGCAGCGACCGCACCACCATCCCGGCGACCACGGGCACGCGCATGTCCACTGACCTGCGGCACCACGGGGACGCCGAACTGCGCGGGCCGGGTGCCGGGAAGCTGATCGACCTCGCCGTGAACGTCCGCGCCGGGACCCCGCCGGGCTGGCTGCGGGAGGCGATCGCGGCCTCGCTGGACTCGCTCGCCGCCTACCCCGACGGCCGGGCGGCGCGCCGGGCGGTGGCGCGGCGGCACGGGCTGCCGGAGGAGTGCGTGCTGCTGACGGCGGGCGCGGCCGAGGCGTTCGTCCTGCTGGCCCGCGCGCTGGACCGGCTGCCGACCGACGGCGAACTCGTCGTCGTGCACCCGCAGTTCACCGAGCCGGAGGCGGCGCTGCGAGCGGCCGGGCACCCGGTGCGGCGGGTGCTCCTGCCCGAGCGGAACGGCTTCCGCCTCGACCCCGCGGCCGTGCCCGCCGGGGCGGGGCTGGTCATGGTGGGAAACCCGACCAACCCCACCTCGGTCCTGCACCCGGCCGCCGATCTGGCGAAGCTGGCCGGGCCGGGGCGGCTGCTGGTGGTGGACGAGGCGTTCATGGACGCGGTGCCCGGCGAACCGGAGTCACTGGCCCCGGCCGTGGGCACCCTGCCCGGGCTGGTGGTGCTGCGCAGCCTCACCAAGACCTGGGGCCTGGCGGGGCTGCGGATCGGCTATGTGCTGGCCGAGCCGGGAATCGTCGAGGCACTGGCCGAGGGGCAGCCGCTGTGGCCGGTGGCCGCACCCGCGCTGGCCGCCGCGGCGGCGTGCTCCACGCCCCGGGCACTGGCCGAGGCGACGGCGGCGGCCCGGGAGACGGCGGCGCACCGGGACCATCTCCTGTCCCGCCTGGCCACCTTCCCCACGATCCGCACCGCCACCCCGGCCCCCCGCGCACCGTTCGTACTGATCCACCACCCCCAGGGCACCGCACTGCGCGAACGCCTCCGCACCCTGGGCTGGGCAGTACGCCGAGCCGACACGTTCCCCGGCCTGACCCCGGGCTGGCTCCGCATCGCGGTCCGCGACCGGACAACATCCGACGCCTTCACCCGGGCCCTGACCCAAGCCGCCCCATAAGGGGCGCGAGGAACCGCGCGATCAACCCAACACAACCCGCACAGTCCCAACGGCAGATCCCCCCAGGGGCGCGGGGAACCGCGCGATCAACCCAACACAACCCGCACAGTGCCAACGGCAGATCCCCAACGACGCGCCCCGAAGGGTTACCCCCGGCCGGAGGCCGCCGCACGCCGCCGCGCGACCAGAACCGCGGCCGCACCGGCCATCAGCAGGCCGAGCCCGCCACCAACCACATACGGCGTCGACGACCCACCCCCCGTCTCGGCGAGGTCAGGCTCCTCACCGGACGTCTGCGGCCGAGTCCCCGCCGGGGCCTCCTCGTCGGCCCCCCCGGCAGGGGTACCGCAGCTCGCCGAGGCCAGCGTCACCGTCCCCGTCACCTCCGCGACGTTGAGATCCAGCGGATTCACGCTGACCGACAGCTCCAGCGCGGTGGCCGCGGCCGTGCCGTCGCCCGTCTCCTGGCTGGAGAGTTCGAGCACGACCTCCCCGACGCCCGGCGCCGTCAGGGTCGTCGTACCTGCCGAGGTGAGGTCGACCTCCTGGCCCAGCGCGGTGATCGCCGCGGGCATCACCGTCTCGGCCGTCGGCTCCTCGCCCGGCACACAGGTCGCCCGCGCCGAGACGGCGTCGAGCTCGATGAGAGAGAGCAGCGGCAGGCCGGGAAGGTGGACGCGCGCGTTGGCGAGAGACGCCTCCGCCGTCGCGCCGCCGGCGTCCGTCGTGGCGGTGGCGGAGGCGACCTCCGCGCTCAGCATCTCGAACGGCCGGCCCTCGTCGACCCCGTCGAGGGTCGCGGTCAGCAGCGTCTCGTCGGCGCTGCCGCCGCCGGCGGGCGCCGTGACCTCGTTCAGGCTCGCCGCCAGGGGCAGCCGGACGCCGTCGTTCAGCAACGAGACGTCGAGTCCGGCGCGCAGCACGGCCGCGCTCGCCGTGCCCTCCCCGCCGCTTCCGCCCTCGTCGGCGGCGGCCGGGACGGCCGGGGCCAGGAGGGCGGTGGCGGCGAGCAGGGCTGCGGCGGAGCGACGGCATGCGGGGTTGTTCACGGGTGAGACTCCAACAGGAAGTTGACTGGGACGCCGCTCATCTTTCGTTGCTCGTAAGGCAGTTGTCCCGCCCGCTCCCGCTCTTCACCCGAATGGGGTAACTCAGGCGATCACTTGTCCCCTGAGCACCACACGCTCCGGATGGCCGAGCACGCGCACGTCCTCGCGGGGGTCGGCGGCGTAGACGACCAGGTCGGCGGGGGCGCCCTCGGTCAGTCCGGGCCGGCCGAGCCAGGCGCGGGCGCCCCATGTGGCGGCGGACAGGGCGTCCAGGACCGGGATGCCGGCGGTCACCAGTTCGGCCACTTCCCGGGCGATGAGCCCGTGCGGCAGCGAGCCGCCCGCGTCGGTGCCGGTGAAGACCGGGATCCCGGCGTCGTGGGCGGCGCGCACGGTGTCGTGGCGGCGCGCGTGCAACCGCCTCAAGTGCCCCGCCCAGCGCGGGTACTTGGCCTCGCCGACGGCGGCCAGGTCGGGGAAGGTGGCGATGTTGACGAGGGTGGGAACGATGGCGACGCCGCGCTCGGCGAATAGCGGGATGGTGTCCTCGGTGAGCCCGGTGGCGTGCTCGACGCAGTCGATCCCGGCCTCGACCAGGTCGCGCAGCGAGTCCTCGGCGAAGCAGTGGGCGGTGACCCGGGCGCCCTCCTCGTGCGCGGCGGCGATGGCGGCGCGCAGGGCGTCGGCGGGCCAGCAGGGCGCGAGGTCGCCGCGTTCGCGGTCGATCCAGTCGCCGACGAGCTTGACCCAGCCGTCGCCGCGCCGGGCCTGGACCCGGACGGCGGCGGCGAGTTCGTCCGGTTCGATCTCGTGCGCGTAGTTGCGGATGTAGCGGCGGGTGCGGGCGATGTGGCGGCCGGCCCGGATGAGGCGCGGCAGATCGGCGCGGTCGTCCACCCAGCGGGTGTCGGCGGGCGATCCGGCGTCGCGCAGCAGCAGCGCGCCCGCGTCGCGGTCGGCCAGGGCCTGCTTCTCGGCGGTCGCCTCGTCGACGGCGCCGTGCGCGTCGAGGCCGACGTGGCAGTGCGCGTCGACCAGGCCGGGCAGCACCCAGCCGGTGAGCGTGAGAACGTCGCGGGCGGCGCGCGGCCGGTCGTGGGTGATCCGGCCACCGACCACCCAGATCTCGTCCCGCACGTGTGGCCCGCTGTCGTCGGTGCCGGGGCCGGCCAGCACCCGGCCCCGGATGTGGAGCACCGGCGGATCCGCAGGTCGAGCGGTCGGTCCGTCATTCATACTCGGCAGCCTACAAATTGGCTGCTACGCTCGCCGGGGGCTGACGCAGGGACGAACATCGCACGGCCAGTCGAACGTTTTCGGCTGGACACTGAGACGTTGACCGAGGGAGGTTGGCGTGGCCGGCCCCAGCGAGGAGTTCCGCGCCTTCTTCGAGCAGCACCACGCCGAACTGTCCCGGCTCGCCCGCCTGTTGCTGGGCGGGACGGACGGCGCGGAGGGCGCTGACGATCTGGCCGCCGACGCACTGGTCGCCATCTGGCACCACTGGGACCGCGTGCGTACCGCCGAGTACCCGCTGGCGTACGCCCGCGGCGTGGTGGCGAACCTCGCCAGATCCCGGATCCGCAGCAGAACGCGCGAGCGCCGCCGCATCGCGCTCTTCTGGTCCCGCGCCGGGGAGTCGGCGGACGGGCCGGACGTGCCCGCGGTGCTCGATGTGCGGGCCGCCCTGGGCCGGTTGCCGTATCGCAAGCGCGCCTGTGTGGTGCTGCGGCACGCGTTCGACCTCTCCGAGCAGGAGACCGCGCGCGCCCTCGGGATCTCGGTGGGTACCGTGAAGAGTCAGACCTCGCGCGGCATGGCCGAGCTGGAACGACTGCTCACCGAGGTCGCCGCCCCCGAAGGCGAGGGCGATGCGCAGGAGTTCCTCCGCGTCCTGCGCACCGGCCCGGTGGAGCGGAGGAGTTGGTGAGCGGCGTCCGGAGCGGCGCCGGTAACGCGGAAGAGGACCCATGGCAGACCGCCCCGAGGTACGGGAGATGCTGCGCGCCGCGGCGGCCGGGCACGAGCCCGACCGGCGGCGGATGCTGGCGCGCGTGGAGCGCGCCATCGCCGCGGCCCCGGCGCGGCGCGGCGGCTGGCTGCGCGTGGCGGGCGCGGCGGCGGCGCTGGCGGTGACGCTGGGCGCGGCGGCCCTGATCGCCGGGTGGAGCGGCGGTGGGCCGGGGGGCGCCGGGCCGGCGGCGGCGGAGACGCGGCTGCCGTCGTCCGGGGTGGTGGATCCGGGCAGCAACCCGCACTGGTCGCAGAGCAACATCACGGTGGAGACGGCCGAGCCGCTGACGTCGTTCACGGTGGAGCTGCGGGTCGTGACGGGCGAGGGCGTGCGGCCGACGGGCGCGTGGCGGACGCTGCCGGGCAACGACTTCGATCTGTCGGTCGCCAACGAGGGCGGCGACCTGGTGTTCCGCTGGGAGCTGCGCCCCGGGGCGGAGGTGCCGCCCGGCGAGCACATGTTCGCGGGCCAGTTCGACCATGATCTGGGCGCCCGCGACCCGTCGGGGGACCGCTACCGGGTGACGGGGTCGGGCCCGGCGGGCACGGTGTCCGCGAGTGGCGGCTTCGGCGCTGCCACCGGATAATTCGCGCTCGCGCCGTTCGGCCTCTCCGGCCCTTTCGGAAGAAATTCAACTGCCGTTTCCCGTGCTAATTCCGAGACAGCTTGCGGCGCTCTTCTTCCCGCTTTTCGCGGTCCTAAACGGCCGATCCACGGGATGTTGACTCATCACCGGAACGGATCACGAGCGTCACACCTCCGTTGCAAACATGTGACATACCCCACACGATTGACCGTTTTGTCCGGTAACTAACGGACAGAACAGGACTTTTCACAGCCGACAACCGGGGGGGTCCACGCGCGCGCGATAACACATCCACCGGCCCGTGTTAACCCCGTCCGGCGATGCAATTTCGGCTATTGCTCGGTAAATTCAATCCGCATGAGCCCCGCACAAGCAGACCATGCACGTGCCGCACCAGATTTGCTCGACAGTGGAATTCCCGCAGGGCTGGAAGGACTGACACTCGAATCGCCCCGGCTGGACGACGGGGCCGCCCTGTGGCGCATCGCCCGGGACTCCGAGGCCCTGGATCTGAACTCGTCCTACAGCTACCTGCTGTGGTGCCGTGACTACGCGGCCACCTCGATCGTGGCCCGCGACGCCACCGGCGCCCCGGTCGGCTTCATCACCGGCTACACCCGGCCCGAGGCGCCGCACACCCTGCTGATCTGGCAGGTCGCCGTCGACGCCGGGCGGCGCGGACGCGGCCTCGCCGCCGCGATGCTGGACGCCCTGGCCCGCCGGACGGGCCGGGAGCTGGGGGTGAACGTCATCGAGACCACCATCACACCGGACAACACCGCCTCCAACCGCCTCTTCGCCTCCTTCGCCGAGCGGCACGGGGCCGCCGTGGAGAACGAGGTGCTCTTCGACGCCGGGGTGTTCCCCGAGCGCGGTCACCAGCCGGAAGTGCTGTACCGGATCGGGCCCATACCGGGCCGCGCCACCACCGGCCGCTGAACCCGACACCACGTCCGCCCCGCGAGAGAACCCCTGAGACCAGGAGAGACCGCTGTGACCATCACCGAGCCCGACCTGAGCGTCTTCACGACCCTGGAGTCGGAGGTGCGCAGCTACTGCCGTGGCTGGCCCACCGTCTTCGACCGCGCCCGGGGCAGCCACCTCCACGACGAGGACGGCCACACCTACCTCGACTTCTTCTCCGGCGCCGGCTCGCTCAACTACGGACACAACAACCCCGTGCTGAAACGCGCCCTGCTCGACTACCTGGAGCGCGACGGCATCACCCATGCCCTGGACATGTCCACCACGGCCAAGCGCGCGTTCCTGGAGACGTTCCGGGACGTGGTGCTGCGCCCGCGCGACCTGGACTACAAGGTCATGTTCCCCGGCCCGACCGGCACCAACGCGGTGGAGTCCGCGCTGAAGCTGGCCCGCAAGGTGAAAGGCCGGGAGTCGATCATCTCGTTCACCAACGCCTTCCACGGCATGTCGCTGGGCTCGCTGGCCGTCACCGGCAACGCGTTCAAGCGCGCCGGCGCGGGCATCCCGCTCGTGCACGGCACGCCGATGCCGTTCGACGACTACCTGGACGGCCGAACGCCCGACTTCATCTGGTTCGAGCGGCTGCTGGAGGACGCCGGCTCCGGGCTGAACAAGCCCGCCGCCACCATCGTGGAGACGGTGCAGGGCGAGGGCGGCGTCAACGTCGCCCGGCCCGAGTGGCTGCGCGGCCTGGCCGACCTGTGCCGGCGGCACGACATGCTGCTGATCGTCGACGACATCCAGATGGGCTGCGGGCGCACGGGGCCGTTCTTCTCCTTCGAGGAGGCCGGCATCGTGCCGGACATCGTGACGGTGTCGAAGTCCATCAGCGGCTATGGGCTGCCGATGGCGCTCACGCTGTTCCGGCCGGAGCTGGACATCTGGGAGCCGGGCGAGCACAACGGCACGTTCCGCGGCCACAACCCGGCGTTCGTCACCGCCGCCGCCGCGCTGGACACGTACTGGGCCGACGGCCAGATGGAGAAGCAGACCCTCGGCCGCGGCGAGCAGACCGAGGCCGCGCTGCGCGAGATCACCGCCGAGCACGCGTCCGCGGGCGCCTCCTACCGGGGCCGCGGCCTCGTGTGGGGCCTGACGTTCGACGACCCGGGGCGCGCCGCCCGCGTGTGCCGCCGCGCGTTCGAGCTGGGCCTGCTGCTGGAGACGTCGGGACCGGAGAGCGAGGTCGTCAAGCTGCTCCCGGCGCTGACCATCACCCCCGAGGAGCTGGACGAGGGGCTGCGCGTGCTCGAACGGGCCGTCCGCGAGACCGCCTGAGCACCCGCCCGCACTCGACAGGCTGCACTCGACCAGCCGCACTCGACAGGAACGTTTGAAAGGAAGAACAACACCGTGATCGTCAGGTCGCTCAGCGACATCGAGGGAACCGACCGGGACGTGCACTCCGCCTCCGGCACCTGGCGCAGCAAGCGGATCGTCCTCGCCAAGGAGGGCGTGGGCTTCTCGCTGCACGAGACCGTGCTCTACGCGGGCACCGAGACCAGCATGTGGTACGCGAACCACATCGAGGCCGTGTTCTGTGTGGAGGGCGAGGCCGAGCTCACCAACGAGGAGACCGGCGAGAAGCACTGGATCAGGCCCGGCACCATGTACCTCCTGGACGGGCACGAGAAGCACACGCTGCGCCCGAAGACCGACTTCCGGGTGCTGTGCGTGTTCAACCCCCCGGTGAC
This sequence comes from Streptomyces litchfieldiae, assembly GCF_031845365.1. Classification (NCBI taxonomy): domain Bacteria; kingdom Bacillati; phylum Actinomycetota; class Actinomycetes; order Kitasatosporales; family Streptomycetaceae; genus Streptomyces; species Streptomyces litchfieldiae. The sequence continues at coordinate 196,181 of NZ_JAVREL010000011.1, read as the reverse complement.
CGGCCGGGAGGACCACGACGAGAACGGCGTCTACCCGCTGCTGACCGAGGCGTGAGGAAGGGAGTTACCAGCATGACCACCGCACCCGAACGCACCGCCGACCTGTATCCCACCCGAGGCGCGGCCGAGGTGGCGACGCCGCGCCAGGACCCGGTGGTGTGGTCCGCCCCCGACGCGCCGGGGCCGTTCGGCTCGGGCGAACTGGCGGCCTACGAACGGGACGGGTTCGCCACCGTCGAGCAGCTCATCGGCCCGGACGAGGTGCTGACCTACCGCGCCGAGCTGGACCGGCTGGTGTCCGACCCGGCGATCCGGGCGGACGAGCGCTCGATCGTCGAACCCAAGTCCCAGGAGATCCGGTCGGTGTTCGAGGTGCACAGGATCAGCGAGGTGTTCGCCGAGCTGGTGCGCGACCCGCGCGTGGTGGGCCGGGCACGGCAGATCCTCGGCTCGGACGTGTACGTGCACCAGAGCCGGATCAACGTGAAGCCGGGGTTCGGGGCCAGCGGATTCTACTGGCACTCGGACTTCGAGACCTGGCACGCCGAGGACGGGCTGCCCCGGATGCGGGCGGTGTCGGTGTCGATCGCGCTCACCGAGAACTTCGACACCAACGGCGGGCTGATGATCATGCCCGGCTCGCACCAGACGTTCCTGGGCTGCGCCGGTGAGACGCCCAAGGACAACTACAAGAAGTCGCTCCAGATGCAGGACGCGGGCACGCCCTCCGACGAGGCGCTGACCGGCTTCGCCGACCGGCACGGCATCAAGCTGTTCACCGGCCGGGCGGGCTCGGCGACCTGGTTCGACTGCAACTGCATGCACGGCTCGGGGGACAACATCACGCCCTATCCGCGCAGCAACGTCTTCATCGTCTTCAACAGCGTGGAGAACACGGCGGTCGAGCCGTTCGCGGCCCCGGTCCGCCGTCCGGAGTTCATCGGAGCGCGGGACTTCACCCCGGTGCGCTGAACCCCGGCGGCGCGCACCGCGCGGGGCCCGGCCCTCCCGGAAGGGGAGGGGCCGGGCCCTTCGGGTGTTCAGCCCCAGCGCACGGCCGGCAGGGCGCGGCCGTTGTCATCGAACAGCGCCTGGTTCTCCCAGGCGTTGCCCGAGGACGGGTCGGCGGGGTCCCAGCCGTTGCCGCGGGTCGCGATCCAGGCCGGCTCCCAGTAGAACAGGCCCCGGCCCCGGCTGTTCGAGGCGCCGGCGAGCACGTCGGACACCGCGCGGATCCAGTTCGCCTGGCCCTGGGAGCTCGCCGGGAAGCCCGACACCAACTGGCTCTGGCTGCCGATGATGTTGGCGTGCCCGTCGGAGTCGGCGAGCGTGAACGGGTAGGCCGTCTCGGCGACGATCAGGTCCTTGCCGTAGCGGTTAGCGACGCTGTTCACGTTGTACCGGAGGTCGTCCAGCGTGCCGTGCCAGTAGCCGTAGAACGACAGGGCGATGACGTCGAACGGCACGCCCCGGGACCGCGCGTTGTCGAACCACCACACGGTGCCCCCGTTGTCGCCGCCCTCCGCGAGGTGCAGCGCGACCTGGGTGCCCGGGGAGGAGTCGGCCACGGCGCGGGCGCCGTGAGCCACCGGCCGGCGCGCCGCCCGGCGGTCACTGGTCCAGGTGCACCACGCGCACGGCTCCCGCGGGCACGGCCAGCGGGCCGGCCACGCGTTCCCCGGTGAGCAGTTCCGTGCCGGGCGCCGCCAGCTCCACCTTGGCCTCGGAGGCGGTGTGGTTGATGGCGAAGACGAAGGTGCCGCCCTCGCCGGCGCGCCGAACCACCTCCACGTCGCGGGGCAGGTCGTCGCGCGGGGCGAGGCCGGCGTCGTCGGAGGCGGCGGCGAGAACGGCGTCCAGGCCGTCCTGGCCGAGGCGGGCCGACACATACCAGGCGGTGCCGGCGCCGAGTTGGTGCCGGGTGATGGCCGGGCCGCCGGCCGCGGGGCCGTCGGCGTAGGTCCACACCGGCTCGGCGCCCGCGGGAACCACCGTCTCCGCCCAGACGTCCGCGGCCAGCCGCCCGCCGTTCGGTCCGGCCAGCCGCACGGTCTCGCCCGCCCGCAGCGGCTGGAACTCCTCGACGGTCAGGCCGAGTACGTCCCGCAGCGCGCCCGGGTGCGGGCCGGGGTGGACGGCGTCGTGCTCGTCGACGATGCCGGAGAAGTAGGAGACGACCAGGGTGCCGCCGCCCTCGACGTAACGGCGCAGGTTCTGCCCGGCGGCGCGCGTGGTCAGGTAGAGGGCGGGCACGACCACCAGCGGGTAGGCGGCCAGGTCGGCGGCCTCGGGCGGGACAAAGTCGATGGTGAGATGGCGGTCGAACAGCGCGGCGTACCAGGACTCGGCGCGCTCGCGGGTGTCCAGGTCCTCGCTGGGGCGCCACTCCAGCTTCTGCGCCCACCAGGACTGCCAGTCCCAGACGACGGCCGCGTCGGCGACGGTGCGGGTGCCACGGACCGGGGCCAACGCGCCGATGCTCGCGCCCAGTTCGACGATCTCGCGCCAGATGCGGCTGTCCGTGCCGGCGTGCGGGACCATCGCCGAGTGGAACTTCTCCGCCCCGGCGCGGGAGGCGCGCCACTGGAAGAACATGGCGCCCTCGGAGCCGCGCGCGACATGGGCGAGGCTGTTGCGGGCCATCTCGCCGGGGCGCTTGGCGATGCCGCGGGGCTGCCAGTTGACCGCGCTGGTGGAGTGCTCCAGCAGCAGCCAGGGCCGGCCGGCGCCCACCGAGCGGCTCAGATCGGCCGCCATGGAGAGGTTGATGTGGTTGCGGTCGTCCTCGGCGCGGAGGTAGTGGTCGTTGGTGACGATGTCCACCTCGCGGCCCCAGGCCCAGTAGTCGATGGTGTCGCACTGAGTGGGCGAGACCATGAAGTTGGTGGTGACGGGCACGCCCGGGGACAGCTCGTGCAGCAGGTCGCGCTCGCGGCGGAAGTTGGCCAGGGCGCTGTCGCTGGCGAAGCGCGCGAAGTCCAGGCGCTGGGCCGGGTTGGCGGTGGTGGGAGTCAGCCGGGGCGGCTGGATCTCCTCCCAGTCGCCGTAGAGCTGGCCCCAGAACTCGGTGCCCCAGGCCGCGTTGAGCGCGTCGACGGTGCCGTAGCGGTCGGCGAGCCAGCGCCGGAAGTGGGCGGCGGAGGTCTCGCAGTAGCACTCCAGGACGGGCACGCCGTACTCGTTGTGCACGTGCCACATCGCCAGCGCGGGGTGAGTGCCGTAGCGCTCGCCGAGCGCGCGGGTGATCCGGGCGGCGGCCTCGTGGTAGGCGGGCGAGCTGTGGCAGATCGCACCGCGTGAGCCGAACTCCCAGCGCACGCCCTCGCGGCTGACCGGCAGCGCCTCCGGGTGGGCGCGGTAGAACCAGGCCGGCGGCACCACGGTGGGGGTGGCGAGGTCGACGCCGATGCCGCCCTCGTGCAGCAGGTCGATGATCCGGTCCAGCCAGCCGAACTCGAAGTGGCCCTCGCGCGGCTCCAGCCGGGCCCAGGAGAAGATCCCGAGGCTGACGAGGCTCACGCCCGCCTCGCGCATCAGCGCGACGTCCTCGGGCCAGACCTCCTCCGGCCACTGCTCCGGGTTGTAGTCCCCACCGAAGGCGAGTCGTTCCATGCGCATCTTCCGGGCCCTCTCTGTGAACGTGCACAGCCAATATAACGACGTAGTACCAAGCATTGACAGGTGTCGGATCTGTTTCTCTACTGTGAACGCTCACAGCTCCCCGGCACAGGAGGAATCATGCATTACCGCACCGTCGCGGTCTCGCTCACCGCCGCGCTCACCGCCGTCGCCGTCACCGCCTGCGGTGGCTCCGACGACGGGGACTCCGGCTCGAACGGCCCGGTCAGCCTGACCTACTGGACCTGGGCACCGGGGATGGAGAAGGTCGTCGAGATCTGGAACGAGGCCAACCCCGACATCCAGGTCACCGTCAAGGAACAGGCCGCCGGCGACGACCTCGTCACCAGAACGATCACGGCCGCCCAGGCCGGCGAGGCGCCCGACCTGGTCCAGGCCGAGTACCAGGCGCTGCCCACCCTGGTCAGCAACGACGTTCTCGCCGACATATCCGGCGAGGTGGCCGACGCCGAGGAGCAGTTCGCCCCCGGCCTGTGGCAGCAGGTCACGCTGGGCACCGACGCCGTCTACGCGCTGCCGCAGGACTCCGGGCCGATGATGTTCTACTACCGGCAGGACCTCTTCGAGGAGTACGACCTGACCGTCCCCACCACCTGGGACGAGTTCGCCGAGACGGCGCGCGCCCTCAAGGACGTCGCCCCCGACAAGTACCTGACCACGTTCTCCGCGAACGACGCCGGCCTCTTCGCCGGGCTGGCCCAGCAGGCCGGCGCCCAGTGGTGGACCACCGAGGGCGAGACCTGGCGCGTCGCCATCGACGACGAGGCCACCCAGCGCGTCGCCGACTTCTGGGGCGGCCTGGTCGCCGAGGACGTGATCCTCAACGAGCCGATGTACACCCCCGCCTGGAACCAGGCCCTCAACGAGGGCGACCAGATCGCCTGGGTCAGCGCCGTCTGGGCCCCCGGCACGCTGTCCACCGCCGCCCCCGACACCGCCGGCCAGTGGGCCATGGCGCCGCTGCCGCAGTGGGAGGAGGGCGCGAACGCCACCGGAAGCTGGGGCGGTTCGACCACGGCCGTCACCAATGACGCCAAGGACCAGGAAGCCGCCGCCGAGTTCGCCGCCTGGCTGAACACCGACCCCGAGGCGCTGGCCGCCATGGTGCGCGAGGGCGGCATCTACCCGGCCGCGACCGCCGCCCAGACCGGCGACGCGCTGGCCGAGCCGCCGGCGTTCTTCGAGAACCAGCCCGACTTCTACGAGCAGGCCGCCGCCATCGCCCAGGGCACCGCCCCCGCCGCCTGGGGCCCCAACGTCAACGTCGCCTACTCGACGTTCAACGACGCGTTCGGCTCCGCCGCCGAGAGCCGCGGCGACTTCGGCGAGGCGCTGACCGCCATGCAGCGCGCCACCGTCGAGGACATGGAGTCGCACGGCTTCCAGGTGGCCGAGTGAGCCGCCGCGCCACCAGCGGGGCGCGTCGCCGCGCCCCGTTCGCCTTCCTCGCCCCGGCCGTCATCCTGTTCGCGCTGTTCTTCGCGCTGCCCATCGGCTACGCCGTCTATCTGAGCCTGCGCACGATCGAGGTCCAGGGCCTGGGCCTGGGCAGCGGCGCCCGCCAGGAGGTGTGGGCCGGCCTGTCCAACTACACCGACGCCCTCGGCGACAGCGAACTCCTCGCCGGCGCCGCGCGCGTCGGCGTCTACGGGCTGATCGTCGTGCCCCTGATGCTCGGCCTGGCCCTGCTGTTCGCGCTGCTGCTGGACGCCGACCGCGTGCGCGGCCGGCGCTTCAGCCGGCTGGTGATCTTCCTGCCCTACGCCGTGCCCGGCGTGATCGCCGCGCTGCTGTGGGGCTTCCTCTACCTGCCGTCCGTCAGCCCGCTGCACCACGTGCTGAACAGCCTGGGTCTGCCCGAGCCGGATCTGCTGGGCGGCAACGCCCTGTTCATCGCCCTGTCCAACATCGCGGTCTGGGGCGGCACCGGCTTCAACATGATCGTGATCTACACCGCGCTGCGCGCCCTCCCCGCCGAGGTCCACGAGGCCGCCAAGCTGGACGGCTGCTCGCAGCTCCAGATCGCGCTGCGCGTGAAGATCCCGATGGTGGCGCCCTCGCTCGTGCTCACCTTCTTCTTCTCGATCATCGCCACGCTTCAGGTCTTCAGCGAGCCGACCACGCTCCGGCCGCTGACCAACAGCGTCTCGTCCACATGGAGCCCGCTGATGAAGGTCTACCGGGACGCGTTCGACGGCGGCGACATCCACTCCGCCGCCGCCACCGCGGTGATCATCGCCGTGGTCACCCTGCTCCTGTCCTTCGGCTTCCTCCGCGCCGTCGGCTCCCGCAACCGCCAGGAGACCGCCCGATGAACGCGACGCGCCGCGTGGCGCTGCTGCCCACGGCCGCGCTGCTGCTGGGCGCCCTGTACTGCCTGGTGCCGGTGGCCTGGGTGCTGGTCGCCTCCACCAAGGCGGGCGACGAGCTGTTCTCCACGTTCACCTTCGTGCCCGGCACCGGCCTCTTCGAGAACATTGGTGACCTGTCCGCCTACCGCGACGGCGTCTACTGGCAGTGGATGGCCAACTCCGTGCTGTACGCGGGGGTCGGGGCCGCGCTGTCCTGCGCGGTCTCCGCGCTGGCCGGCTACGCCCTGGCCGTCTACTCGTTCACCGGCCGCGAGGCGGTGTTCGGGGTGCTGCTCGCCGGCGTGCTGATGCCGCCGGTGATCCTCGCCGTCCCGCAGTACCTGCTGCTCGCCGAGGCCAGCCTCACCGACAGCTATCTGTCGGTCCTGATCCCGGTGCTGCTGTCCCCCTACGGCATCTATCTGGCCCGGATCTACGCCGCCGCCGCGGTGCCGGAGGACGTGATCGAGGCCGCCCGGATGGACGGCTCGGGCGAGTGGCGCATCTTCCGGACGATCGCCGTGCCGATGATGCTGCCGGGACTGGTGACGATCTTCCTGTTCCAGTTCGTGGCGATCTGGAACAACTTCCTGCTGCCGTTCATCATGCTCAGCGACGACGAGAAGTTCCCGATGACACTGGGCCTTTACACCCTGCTCAACCAGGGCTCCAACAGCCCCGCGCTGTACACCCTGGTGATCACCGGCTCGCTGCTGGCAGTGCTGCCGCTGATCGCCCTGTTCCTGTTCATCCAGCGGTACTGGAGCCTTGACCTGCTCTCCGGCGCCGTAAAGTCGTGAACGTGACCCCGAACAACCCGGCGCGGCGCCGCAGGCCGACGATCCACGACGTGGCGCGGGAGGCCGGTGTCTCCCGCGGCACCGTCTCCCGCGTCCTCAACGGCGGCCACTACGTGAGCCCGGCCGCCGCCGAGGCGGTCAACGCGGCCATCCGCAAGACGGGTTACGTGGTCAACCGGCACGCCCGCAGCCTGATCACGGGCCGCTCCGGCTCGGCCGCGTTCCTACTGACCGAGCCGCAGGAGAAGTTCTTCGAGGACCCGAACTTCAACGTCCTGCTGCGCGGCTGCACCCAGGCGCTGGCCGCGCACGACATCCCGCTGCTGCTGATGATCGCCGGCAGCCGCGAGGAGCAGCGGCGGCTCACCCGCTACATCGCGGCCGGGCACGTGGACGGGGTGCTGCTGATCTCCAGCCACACCGGCGATCCGGTGGCCGAGGAGCTGGTGCGGGCGGGCATCCCGGTGGTCATGTGCGGCAAGCCGATGGGGCGAACGCGCCTGGCGCATGTCGCCGCCGACGACCGGGACGGCGCCCGGCAGATGGTCGGCCACCTGGTGGCCGCCGGCCGGCGCAGGATCGGCACGGTCACCGGCCCGCTGGACACCTCCGGCGGCGTGGACCGGCTGGCCGGCTACCGGGAGGTGCTGGCGGAGGCGGGGCTGCCGGTGGAGGACGACCTGATCGTCACCGCCGACTACAGCCGCGAGGGCGGCGCCGCGGCCACGGCCCGGCTGCTGGACCGGCGCCCGGACCTGGACGCGCTGTTCGTGGCCTCCGACCTGATGGCCCAGGGCGCCCTGGGGGTGCTGGAACGGGCCGGCCGCCGCGTTCCCGAGGATGTGGCGGTGGGCGGCTTCGACGACTCCACCGCCGCGCTGAGCTCCCGCCCGGCGCTGACCACGGTCCGCCAGCCCTGGGACCGGATCAGCACCGAGATGGTCCGGGTCCTGCTCTCCCAGATCGACGGCGACGCCACCTCGGCGGTGATCCTCCCCACCGAGCTGGTCCCCCGCGACTCGGCCTGAGCCGACTGCGGGAACCGGTGCGGGGGTGGCCGACGCACCGCCGGCCACCCCCTCGCCGGCTCAGTCGCCGTCGATCTCCACGTCGACGCCGATGTCCTCCAGGGCGTCCTCCGCCTCGTCGAGGACCTCTTCGGCCAGGTCTTCCAGGAACTCGTCCACAGGTCCGCCTCTCGTGTGTCAACACCCCGGGGCGCGGGGCGGGTTGATTTTATCGGCGCCCCGCGTCCAGTATTCGGTTGCCACCGCGCGCTGCTCTCACTTCAATGTGTCCATGACCGATCGCGCCCACGACGAATACGTAGAGCTGAACCGGCGCCACTGGGATGACCACGCAGCGGGGTGGCATGGACCGCTCGCGCGCAGCGAGTGGTCGGCTGAGGAACCACACTGGGGGTTGTGGGCGACGCCGGAGTCACAGGTCTCGGTGTTCCCTGACGACATCGCCGGGATGCGTGCGATCGAGCTGGGCTGCGGAACCGGGTACGTCTCGGCATGGCTGGCGCGAGCGGGCGCAAGCCCCGTCGGGATCGATCTGTCGGAGAAGCAGCTCGCCACCGCGCAGGCGATGCAAGAAGAGTTCGGCCTCACGTTCCCCCTCGTGCTGGGCAACGCCGAGCAAGTCCCCTACGACGACGACACGTTCGACTTCGCGATCAGCGATTACGGTGCCTCGCTGTGGTGTGCCCCCTACCGGTGGATCCCGGAGGCCGCGCGCTTGCTGGTACCCGGCGGCAGGCTTGTGTTCACGCGCCGGTCACCGCTGTTCGCGCTCTGCGGGCAACCTGACGGCGAGGCGTCCACGACCCTGCTCCGCCCTCAATTCGGCCTGCGTCGGCTGGACTGGGGCGAGGGGATAGAGTTCACCCTGCCCCATGGCGAGATGCTCCGTTTGCTGCGGTCCCATGGCTTCATCGTCGAGGACCTGATCGAAATCCAGGCGCCCAAGCCCGCGCACCGGGACTACGCCGAAGTCTCGGCCGACTGGGCCCACCACTGGCCCAGCGAGGAAATCTGGAAGGCACAGCTGGCCGGTTGAACACCTGGTAATGCAGAAGCGGGTAACCGTCATTGACTTCGGCGGCGCTCACCAGATGAGAGCGCCGCCCGATGCCATGGTTGGATCAGGCACTGCGAAGATGTGTCGCACCAGACGCCGCAGGCTGATCCTCCCCCAGCTAACGCTGGGAGGTACCCCCGGGGGTACCTCATCGACCGACCGGACAGGACCTGAACGCCGGCCGCGCCCGTGGACCCGTGATCTCGTAGTGCTTCGTGTCCGCGACCGCTGCCGCCAGCGCGCGCCGGGGCAGCGGAGCGCCACATCCCCACGGCAGCGCCGCTTCGGTCGAACAGGGTGTACCGGTGTCCGCCACCGCGATGCCGTTGACCATGGTGATGCTCTGCAGAACGCTCGCGGTCTGCCAGTCGTAGGTGGCCTGAAAACCCTCGGGGCATGTGGCAAAGGCGGGTCACCGGCCGAGTCCTGCTCGGCTCAGGTGGGGCGGTCGTGGAGGCGGAACCGTGCGCCTCTGCCGACGGTCGCTGATGAGGCATACAACGCATTTCGGACCGCAGTGTCGCGCTTCACCGTGACGTACCGTCCGTTGGCCAGCGATCTCAAAGTGTGGGTCCCGCTCGCCGCATCCCACTCCAGGGCGAACGTTTCCCAGCGGCCGGCATTCACGGAACGAGCCCGCAGCACGCCGTTGTACTCTTGGTAACTGACCTCGGCGGCTGCGAAGTTGCCGGTTCGCAGCGACTGGATCGCGATAAGGAATGGGGCATCCCCGGCGGTGGCGGCATCCGTCCCATCCGTGCGGCGAGGCGGTCGTCGTCGACGTACTCCCAGCCGGTCGGCGCCGGGAGTGACACCTCTCCGCCCAGCGCTCGCGTCAGGCGTACCAGGGCGCCAATGCCGACGAACGGGACCACGACGGCGTTGACGGACAGAGCGAGCCCCACGCCCACGTGGGCAGCGAGATGGGCAGGGGCCGCACTGGCCCGGGCCGCGTCCCCGCTCAAGCCGTCGTCCATGCCCAGGAACCAGACGGTACTCAAGCCGATCGCCCCCGCCCACAGCAGCCAGTAGGCCGCACCGGCGGCGACCCAGAGACGGATGCCGCGCTCAGTGGAGGCGCGGAGGCGGCGGCCCGCGTACCGCAAGGAGCCCAGGGCAATGAGGAGCACTCCTGTCAACACTCCTGTCAGCGGCGTGACCCACTGGTTGCCCTGCGCCCACTCGGCCAGCCCGCCGAAGTCGATGTTGTCCGCGCTCTCGGGGTAGTCGCGCACCAGGGCACGCAACTCCGGCGTGAACACCAGCAGGCCGCCCAAGGAGATGAGCCCCCACAGGCTCAGCGCCGGCCGGGCCAGCGCTCCCCCGCGAACCCAGGGAGCGATCAGGGTCTCCCGTGCGGGTTGCCACACCGTCTGCGGCACGGGACCGCCGGGCGCGGCGGCCTGCGTCGGCACCGCGTTCGGGTCCGTGCCGCCCCCGGCAGGCCCTTGTGGCGGTGTGTGGGCAGTGTCGGCCGCCTCCAGGTTCAGCAGTTGTTCCGCACGGCGGGCGATCGCCGACGCGATGGGGCCGGGGAGCCAGTCCGGGCCTCCCCCGTCCTGTGCAGCGGCGGCCGCCCGCAACTCCGCCAGGGACGGACGCGCGCCGGGCTGCTTGGCCAGGCAGCGGCGCACCACGGCCGCCAGGCCCGCCGGCAGGCCGTCCAGGTCCGGCTCCTGGTGCACCACCCGGAACAGCACTTCGGGGCCGGCTCCGGCACCGAACGGCCCCGGCCGGTGGCCGCATAGGCGATCAGAGCACCCAGCGCGAAAATATCCCCCGCCGGCGTTGCCTCTGCGCCCTCGGCCTGTTCGGGCGACATGTACCCGGGTGACCCCACGACCAGGCCGGTGCCGGTCAGCCCTGTGTCATCCATCGCGCGGGCGATCCCGAAGTCGATGAGCCGAGGACCGTCCTGCGACATCAGCACGTTCGAGGGCTTCAGGTCCCGGTGGACCAAGCCGCTTGTGTGCACCAGGTCCAGCGCCCGGGTCAGCCCGGACAGCAGCCGCCACAGTGCCGGCTCGGGCAGCGGGCCGTACTCGTGCACGGCCTCGGCCAGCGACGGGCCGGGCACGTATGCCGAAGCCAGCCACGGCGTGGCCGCGTCGGCGTCGGCGGCCACCACCGGCACCGTCCCGTCCCCCGAAACGGCCCGCGAGGCACGGATCTCACGGGCGAACCTCTCCCGGAACCCCGGAGCAGACGCCAGCCCCGGGTGCACGACCTTCAGCGCCAGGAAACGGCCGCCGTCCGACCGCGCCAGATACACCTGGCCCATGCCGCCCGCGCCCAGCCGGTACAGCAGCCGGTACCCGCCGACCCGCCGCGGATCACTGTCATTCAACGGCCACATGGCACACTTCCCCCGCTCCCGAATACCCGGTACCAGCGAACTCCCCGCGCAGTGAAGATACTTGCCCCCGCTGGTCCCCAGCACCCACTCCCGGCCCCACCGCGGGCGGCAAGCCGTCGGCCGCCCGTCCAGCCACGCCCCGGGCAACCGCGACCACAGCCGAGCACGGCGGCCGGCCTTCTCGGCGACCGCTGCCCATCTCGGGCAGGGCAGCAGGATGTGTGGGGCACTCACAGCTTTGTTTCCCATCCGCCCCATGCGGCGGGGCCGGTTGCGTTCGGCGTCCCGCCGTCATCACCGCCCCTCGGCCCGTGGGGCGTCCGGTTGCCGAAGGCCGTGGTGCGCGGCTCCTGACGTTCGCCCGCCAACTACTGTGGCCGCTGACAGGGGTTCCACGTCATGGCGAGTGCGGGAGGACGCACGGCGGTCACAGCGTCGGGTCGGGTGACCCATCCGAGGGTGCGGTCGTACGCGGCGGGCGACGAGAACGCCGTACTGCGACTGGTGAACACGGATCGCATCGCCGGGCGACCAGAGGCGACGGCGGAGATGCTGGCCGACGCGCTGGCGGGTCGCTCGCCGGTGGACAGCGGGTGGTGGGCCTCACCGCTCGGGCGCTGGCCGAGGCAGGGTTCACCTCCCGCGACCTGTGGCGCTACATGCGTGCCGACATCCCTGTGCGAGGTCTGCCACGCGCCGACCACTACACCGTTGCTCCCTCGGAGGACCGCGGAATCAACCACACCTGGCGCCCCTGCCGAGGGCACCGCCCATCCTGGTCCTCGCCGAGCGCCGCCCGCCACCATGAGTTCGCGGCGGACCGTACTAGCCGGGCGGGTCGCACAGGCCCCGCGCCGGAAGACCGGTCGTCTCCTGAACCTCCTCGCCATCGGTGACGGTGAGCCAGCCGGTGATGCGGCAGGTCTCGTTCCGCCACTCCTCGACCCCGTCCAGCCGGATCACGGTCACCTGACCTGCGTCGGACCACGCCGCCAGGGCGTCGTTCCAGGGAACGTAGAGCAGCGTGTCCCCGTCGTCCGACGCGGTGAGGAAGTCCCCTCCCCGGCCGACGTCCCAGCGCCCGACGGGGACGGCGGAGTCATGGTCGTAGATCCGGACCTGGCCGGCGCTGGCGAGCTGGAACCGGCCGTCCGGGCGGATGCTCGGCGAGATCACGTAGTCGTCCGGGCAGCCGCCGCACAGCTCGGTCGGCCCCGTGAGCCGCCGCGGCGAGGGGAGTTGCCACTGCTCCCAGGCGGTGGCGGGCCGTACGACGATCATGTGCCGCTCGTCATACGCGTTGTAGGACACGGTGCTGAGGCGTTCGCCCGTGTCGGCGCGGAGCTCCGCCACTTCGCGGCCCGCGCGCATGTCCACCACCCGCACCTCGGGGCCACCGTTGACGACGGCGATGTGGTCGTCCCGCGGATGACCGGTGATCTGGAGCCATTCGGCATGCAGCGGGTCGTCGCTGAGCAGCCCGAGATCGGCGAGGTCGACGCGGTCGGTTCGCTGCCCGGTGCGCGCGTCCCACCGTTCGACCACGCTGCCCGACCGGGTGATCAGATGCCGGTCGCCGCGGAAGAAGTACTGGATCTCGGGCATCGGGTTCGGGTGGGGGTTCGGCGGCAGCGGCTCCGTCTGGATCTCGGTCACGGGTCGCAGCGTCTCGGTGTCCCGGATCACGATCCGTCCCTCCGCGGTCATGAGGTCGGCCAGCAGGTCACCGCGGCGGTTCGTGGTCACGACATCGAAGACAGCGGGGACGAAGGTGGCCCCCTGCCGCTCCACCTCCGCCAACTGCCGCCATGTGCCGGAGTCTCCCGTGATGTCGTACAGCCCCAGGTGGGAGCGGCCGCCGTCGTCGGTGACTCCGTCGCCGTCGTGGTCGTCGGTGTAGGCGATCACGCGGTCCCCCTCCCCGAGAAGCCCCAGCGAACTGTGGATGGGCTCCCGTGTCAGGGGCTGCTCCACCAGGACCACGGCCTCGGAGTCGGCGACGAGATGGAAGTACCGGTCGCCGTCGGTGAGGATCGATCCGTGGGTCGTGTCGTCCGAGCCGGCGGTCAAGACGTTTCCCGGAGCCTGCGCCAGCTCGACCGCCTCGCCGTCTCCGGACAGTTCGTGGACGACGGGCGGCTGCGATCCGTTCGACACGTAACGGCCGGTGTGGTCCAGCGCGAGCGTGCTGAGGCTGTCGCACGCGCCGGCGATGGACGTGTGCACGCTCTCGTCGGCGCGGGCCACGGACAGCGTGTCGTCCGCGTCGCAGAACGCCAGGGTGGTGCCGTCCCCGGAGAAGGCGGCGCCGACGATGTCCTCGACGATCGTGGTGACCTCACCCGACATCAGGTTGACCCTGAGCACCTCGTGGTTGGCGAACTCGCCGGTGTCGTCCTCCAGTTCCAGCAAGGGATCGGGCGCCACCTCCACCAGCGCGAAGTCGCGGTCCCGGCCGAACCACACGTTGCGGATGACGGTGAGAGGGGGGAGCAGGACGGCCTCGCCCGCAGTTTCCGTGTCCAGGTCCCAGTGGAAGAGCTGGTTCTCCAGGGACGCCGCCACCACGCGGTCGCCGTCCTGGGAGACGGCGACCATCCGCCGCTCGGGCGTCAGGCCGAGCTCGTCCATGCTGAAGTCCGGGCCGGGGATCGTGCGGCTCCGGCCGAGCGGCCCGTCCCCGCCCTCGGCACCCGGCTCGCCCAGTCCGTACCAGACGAGGGCACCGGAAGGGGTCACATATCCGGCGCGCTTCCCGTCGTGCGACACGAAGGGATAGAGGGCGTAGTCGTCGCCGAACGGCAGACGCTCGCGGGAGAGCTGGTCGGCCTCGTCCCGGAGGAAGAGAGTGGCCTGCCCCTCCCTGCCGGTCGTCAGGATCACCCGCCCGTCGCCGCTGGCCGCGACCCGATCGACGCCGCCCCGCGCCCCGGACATCACCAGCTCGGTCGACCCGTAGGTGACGTACGTCTGGAGCAGCGCGTCCCGCGCCTCGTCGGTCGGCGCCCGCTCGTACGCCGCCAGCGCGTACATCGCCGCGAGCGCGGGGTCGGTCGCCAGCGCGTCCGCCGAGGCCGCCGCGAGGGCGCGGGACTCCGACTCCGCGTCGCGGGTCGCGCTCACCCGCGTCTGGTAGCCGAAGAGCGACGCGAGGACGGCGATGACCAGGGCGACCGTGCCCAGCGTGCCGAAGAGCCCCCGCCGCAGGCGCGCCTGGCGGCGGTGCCGCGCCCGCCCCCGTTCGAGGAAGTCCAGGTCCGCGGCGCCTATGTCGTCGCTGCGCTGCGCCACCCACGGTTCCGCCGCCGCCAGGGCCGTTTCGCCCGGCAGCAGGTCGTCCGGGCTCCCGGCCGCCGCCCAGCGCGCCTGGTCCTGCCGTAATCGTTCGTGCCAGGCGAGGAAGTCCCGGTCCGCCTCCGCCAAGTCCCGCAGTGTCGGCCAGACCCGGATCAGCGCCTCATGCGCGAGCTCGACGCTCTCCCCGTACCGGGCGTCCTCCTCCGTCTCGGGAGGTGCGATCACCAGCAGCCGCTGGTCGGCCAGGAACCGCGCGGCCTCCCACTCGCCGGGTGACAGTTCGGCGCGGCGCGCGGTGCGGCGGATGGGCGTGTGGGTGCCCGGCGGCAGCCGGATCAGCCGGGTCAGCAGCCGCCGGACGCGTTCGGTGGCCTCGGCGTTCGTGCCGTCGGAGGTGTGGCGTTCCCAGGCTCTCTCGGCCCGCTTGGCGAGCGCTCCATGGACCCCGCCCAGCTCGGCGTACGTCTGCAGAGTCAGGAGCCCCGCACGCTGGTCGCGCCAGAGCTGATCGAGGGTGAACCCCAGCAGCGGCAGCACACCCGCGGCGTTCCCCACGTGCTCGACGATCCGGTCGACGAGCCCGTCCTGGTACGAGACGGCCGGCACCCGCTCGACGGGGCCGGTCACCGCCTCGCGGATCTGGTCCGGCGTCATCTGCGGCAACAGGAACGTGGCGCCCCGCACCGCGCGCCGCAGCATCGGGTTCTCCTCCACGGGCTGGAGGAAGTCCACCCGGAGGGTCGTCAGGATCCGCAGCCCGTCCGGCGGGCTGTCCCCGAACAGCAGCGCGAGCGGCGCGTCCGAGTCTCCGCGGGTCAGCAACTCCTCCAACTGGTCCACGACGATGACCAGGCCGTCGACGCCGTGCGTGGTGCGGATCTGGTCGACCAGGTCCGGCAGCCGCCCCTCGGCCAGCTCGCGCCGGGTCCACCGGATCTCGTCCCGCTGCGCGTGGCCCCGTAACTCGGGCCGCGTGAGCGTGGTCAGGCCGGTCGCGAGAGCCCCGAGCAGGTCGCGGGTGCGCGGCACCACGCAGGTGGCCAGCCCCTCCTCATGCAGCCGGGGCACCACGCCCGCCCGGACCACGGAGGACTTGCCGCAGCCCGAGGCGCCGAGAACGGTCACCAGCGGATGGTCCAGCACCAGGCGGGTGATCCGCTCGGTCTCCTGTTTCCTGCCGAAGAACGTTTCGGCGTCGCTCTCCTGGTACGCCCCCAGCCCGGGGAACGGGGACGGCAGGCCGACCACCTCGCGCAGCGACGGGACGGCGGCGACCAGGCGGTCGGTGGGGATCAGGAACGCCACCGGGTGGCCGAGGTCGGCCGCGACCACCATGCCGACCACGGCGGCCAGCTCGTCGTCCCAGACCGGCGCCCCGCTGAAGCCCCGGCTGACGGCGTAGCGGCCGTCGCCGGCCTGTTCGAACTGGAGCCAGCCGTTGCCCTGTTGCTGCCGCAGCACCGCGGCGTGCCAGACGCCCTGGTCGTGTCCCCGGGGAAAGCCGAGGGTCCTGGCCCGGTGGCCCCAGAGCAGGTCGCCGGTCTCCACCAGCGGCACCGGCCGCGTGCCGGGCAGCGGCGCGGCCACCTCCAGCACGGCGACGTCCGCTTCGGGATGCCACTCCCGCACGGTGGCGGGGAACGGACCCGGCCCGCCCGCCACGCCGACATCCACCATGACGCGCAGGCCCGGGCCCACGCCGCTGCCCGTTCCAATCACGTGGGCGCAGGTGAGGGCCAGCCGCTCGGTCACCAGGAACGCGGCGCCGGCCGCGACACCGTCGGGGCGCAGCACCCGCAGAATGCCGCCGGCCAGTGGCGCGGGCTCGGGTGCGGTCACGGCTGGTCCTGCCGGCGGTGCCAGGTCAGCGTGACGGAGAAGTTCGCCTCCCCCGACGTCGTCGCGATCAGCACGTCCGCCTCGGCCGACAGCGAGATGCCGAAGTCGAGGCTGATCTCGTCCGGTGGCTGCTCCATGCCGGAGAAGCGCGCCACGAACCGCTCGGCGACCGGGTGTACGACGCCCAGCATCGCGTCCAGCGACCGGGCCGCCCGTCCGATGGGAGGCTCGCCGGCCCGGCCGACCCGGACCACGCCCGGCTCCGCGTCCGGATCCGTCTCCCTGACCTGCACCAGGACGTGCTCGCCGCCGTCGTCCGACAGCGGCAACTCGACCACGCGCATACCGGTTTCCCCCTCCTACGCCACCCCCGACGGGTATGCCCGGACCGGATGGCGCGGAGACCACCCCGCGGGCTCTTTTCATCACATCTTCAAATTTGGAGCAGCGGTCCGTTCGGCGTCGTCCTCTCCCACAGCCTCCCGTCCCGCTGGATGGTCATGCACGCCGCCCAGTGCACCGTTCCCATGTTCTTCCCGACGAGACTGGACAACTGCGTCGGAGAGGTCACCGTGACCGGGTTCCCCACGGGTACCCGCCAGCTGTCCGGGGGCAGGAGATGGTAGTTGGGGATGCGCTGGCCCGGCCCGAACACCTGATAGGGCGCGATGTTTCCCGTCTGAATCCGTCCGTTCGTCGCGCCGACGATCGACCCGCCGTGGTGGGTGTAGACGGCGATGGACGTGCCCTGCGGCACCGTGAATTCCTTGCGGCGGAACCTGTCCCAGAAATTCCGGGGCGTCTCCAGGAACACGCCGTGCCCGGTGAAGACGATCTCGCCGTCCGGCCGGCCGCCCTGGTGGTGGTTGTGCGGTGGCCGGTTGTGCGGGGACGGGCAGCAGGGGGCCAGGCCGGTGGGGTCGCAGAATTCCTGGGGGTTGGCGACGTAGGCGACGGGGTTGGGCGAGGGGGCGAGGCCGAGCGGGTCGGGCGAGGTGTAGCGGGCGGTGGCCGGGTCGTAGTGGCGGTGGTAGTTGTAGTACCAGCCGGTCTCGGGGTCGGCGTACTGGCCCGGGAATTTCAGCGGGATGCGGGCCGCCCCACCGCCGTCGGGGCCGTCGGCTCCCCACAACGTCCTGCGGGCGGTCCAGGCGATGTCGCCGGCCTCGTCGATCAGTTCGGTGGGCGCGCCGACGAGGTCGGTGACGATGGCGTAGAAACGGGCGTCGAATTCGCCCGGCGGCGCCTCGTCGGTGCCCGGGAGGGTGCGTTCGGTCTGGGCGAGCGGGCGGAGCTGGTCGTAGTCCCAGGTGAGCGTGGTGCGTTCGGCCTGTTCCGGGCGGGTGGTGGATTCCTCGATCAGCTCCGAGCCGGACCAGGTGAACGTGGTCTGCGCCGGAACGGTGCCGTCGGCGTCGAGGTGCTGTTTGGCGACGCGCCGGTCGAAGGGGTCGTAGAGGTAGTGCCAGTGGCTGCCGTCGGGGGTGATGACGTCGGTGAGGTGGTTCTCGGCGTCCCAGGTGTAGCGCCAGGTGTCGGGCTTCTTGGACAGCCGTTTCCGTTGGCGCAGGATGACGCGGCCCTCGCCGTCGTACTCGTAACGGATGCCTCCGGCGCGGGTGAGGCGGAGCCCGGTGTAGTCGCGGTCGCCGGCCGCTTCGGTGTCGTGGGCCTCGCCGGGCCAGCGCGCCCGGGTCTGGTTGCCGGCGGGGTCGTACTCGTAGGTCTCCGTCCAGCCCGGGCCGTTGACGCCGGTGACGCGGGCGTCGGCGTCGTGGGTGAACGTGGTGGTGCCGTGCCGGGAGTCGGCGAGCGCGGCGAGGCGGCGGCCGGGCCGGTAGGTGAAGGAACGCTCCCACAGCGGGCGGGTCCGCGCGGTGAGGGACTGCGCGGTGAGCTGGCTGAGGACGTCCCACTCCTGGGTGAGGCCGATGGCCGGCCGCTCCCCGATGCTCCGGCGGATCTCCCGGCCGGCGGAGTCGCGTTCGAACCGGATCGGGCGGCCGGCGCTGGTGACGGTGGCGGGCGCGCCGGCGGCGTCGTAGGTGAAGGTGGTGCGGTGTCCGGACGGAGTGACGCGGGAGAGGGGCTGACCCACGGCGTTGTAGGTGTGGGTGACCGTGGCCCCGTTGACGGTCTCGCCGACGATCCGGCCGAGGACGTCGCGTTCCTGGACGACGTCCGCGTCGGGGCCGACGGCTCGCAGGACCCGGCCATAGGGGTCGAGGGTGAACGTGGTGCGCCGGCCGTCGGCGTTCTTCTCGGTGACTTCTCCCATGAGGTCATAGGTGAACGTGACCGTCTGGCCGAGGCTGTTGGTGCGGGAGAGGAGCCGGCCGGCCGGATCGTGGGTGTAGGTGTGGGTGCGGCCGTCGAAGTCGGTCTCCGAGATCAGGCGGCCGGCGGCGTCGTGGTCGTAGCGCCAGGTCAGCCCCTGGGGGTTGGTGACCCGGGTGACGACGAGTTCGGTGTCGTAGGTGAGGACGTACCGGGCCCCGTCGGGCCGGATCTCCACGGTGGGCAGGTCGAACGGCCCGTACTCGTACCGGGTAGTGGCGCCGTCCGCGGACGTGTGGGACAGGCAGTTGCCCTCCGGGTCCCAGGTCCAGGTCTCGGTGCCGCCCTCGGGGTCGGTGGAGCGCAACAGCCGGCCCTCGACGCTCCATTCGGCGTGGTGGGCGGCGCCGAGCGGGTCGGTGATGGTGACCGGGCGGCCGAAGGCGTCGTACTCGTGCGTGACGGTGCCGCCGAGCGGATCAGTGATCGTCCGCACCAGGCCCGCGGCGTCGGTCTCGATGGTGGTGACGTGGCCCGACGGGTCGGTGGCCGAGGTGACCCGGCCCCGGTCGTCGTAGGTGTAGCGGGTGGTGGCGCCCGCCGGGTCGGTCAGGGTGACGAGATTGCCCCGGTCGTCGAACTCCTGGCGCCAGACGGCCCCGTCCGCCTCGACGACCGCGGTCTGCTGCCCGAACGCGTTGTACTCCGCTCGCGTCCGCAGCCCGTCCGGGCGGGTCACCACCGCCACGTTGCCCCGCTCGTCGTACTCGAAGGTCTGGGTGCGGCCCTGGGGGTCGGTCATCGCCGCCACGCGGTCGTAGCGGTCCCATTCCTTGCGGCTGGTGTGGCCCTGGGGGTCGGTCTCGGCGATGAGCTGGTAGCTGTCGTTGAACTGGAAGACCGTGTCGTGGCCGAGGGAGTTGGTGGCGGTGGTCCGGTGGTTCACCGGGTCGTAGGCGTAGCGGTACTCCAGGAAACGGTCGGTGCCGGTGCTGTGGACACAGCGGCCGGCCTCGTCGTACGCGTAGGCGTACCAGTGGCCGTTGCGGTCCTCCCAACGGGACAGCCGCCCGTCCTCGTCGTAGAAGAACCGCAGCGGCACGCCGGAGGAGTTGCGGATCTCGACGAGGTTTCCACCGGCGTCGTAGCCGTAGCGCAGGAGCGTCGGCTGCTCCGGGTCGCTGAGCAGCCGCAGCTCGGTGACCCGGCCGCGTCCGGTGGTGGTCACCCCGACGCGGTAGCCGCCGGAGTGGATGAGCTCGGCCGGGTGGCCCGCCGGGTCGTGGCGGATGTCGACGCGGTTGCCGTTGCGGTCGGTGACGGCGAGGAGGGGGAGTTCGCCGCCGGGGCGGCCGGGGACCGGGCCGAAGTGGAGGGTCTGGCCCGTGCCCTGCCGGACGGTGAGGGGACTGCCGAGCAGGCCGTCCCAGGCCAGGCCCCAACGGGGGCCCTCGACCGGCAGCACGGGGGTGTCGGGGTCGGCGAGCGGGACAGGGTAGTCCAGGATCATGCCGTCGGCCGTGTGGAGCCGCGCTCCGCCGTCGTCGAGGACGAGGCGCTGGTCGAGGGTGGAGGCCCAGGAACGCCCGAAGGAACGGCCGTCCCGGTAGCCGGAGATGTGGTGGCGCTCGACGACCAGCGGCAGCACGCCGGGCAGTTCCACATCGGTGGTGGACATGAGCACCACGCCGGTGGCCATGTCCACCGGGTCACCGCAGGCGGCGCGGCTGTTGACCGGGATGCTGTTACCGCGCCCGGCCTGGCCCAGGCCCCGCGCGCCCAGACCCTGGCCGCGCAGCCCCGTTCCGGCCAGGCCCCGCAGGCCGGCGGCCAGGCCGCCCAGGGTCGTCAGGCCCTTCAGACCGGGGATGCAGTCCAGCGCGGCGAAGGCGACATCGAGGAGGGACCCCTTGCCCTGGGCGAATTTGATCAGCGAGTCGACCAGGACCACCGCCGCCGCGGCCACCACCACCCAGGCCAGCGGCCCGCCGATGATCATCACGATGACGCCGAGGACGGCGACGATCACCTTGCAGATGGAGACGATGGTGTCCCAGGCGTCGGCGAACCACCTGACGAGGTTCTCCCACCAACTCCGGTTCTGGATACCGGCGTCGGAGGCTTCCTCGATGCCCTGGGCGCAGGTGCGCGCGGCCTCCTCGCGCAGCGCGAGAGCGTCCTGCGCGAGCTGGCGGGCGGCGGCCAGCCGCGCCTCGGCGTCGCCGACCTGGGACTGGGCCGCGGCGGCGGCCTCCTGGGCGGCCTGGTGGTCGCGGGTGGCGGCGCGGACGGCGTCCTCGTCGGGTGGTTCGACCCCTTCCCGGTCGCCCTCGGCCTGGAGGCGCTCGGCCTCGGCGCCGGCGCGTCCCACCCAGCCCTCGGCGTCGCCGAGCTGGACCTGCGCCGCGGCGAGGTCGGCCTGGGCGGCGATGGCGCTGTCCAGCGCGCGGTCGGCCATGCCCTGGGCGATTTCGAGCCGGGGCCAGTAGCCGTGCAGGGCGCGGGCGCAGATGTCGTAGGAGGTCTGGAGTTTGGAGAGGTTCTCCGGGACGCCCTCGAATTCGGCCCGGAAGCGGTCGGCGGAGAGCCCGGCCCAGTCCTGTACGGCGCTGTCGCCCGCCATGCCCCGGATCTTCCCCAGGGCTTCGCCCACATCGTCGGCGAAGATCTGTAGAGAGTCGGCCAGTTCGCGGATGTCCTCCGGCTCCCCGGGGGCCGGATCGGAGTCCAGATCCACCGGACTCCAGTCGGACGCACGAGCCATATTCGCACACCCTCGATGATCGGGTAACTACCCAGTGATACGACGGTAGCGGGCTCCTCCGCCGCCCCACAAGAACGCCTCGGGCAGCCGACTGGGGTGCCCGTCGATGGTCAACTGGCCTGGAAACAGGGCGACTTGGCGGCTCGGGCCCGGTCCGGAGCGGGCGCTCGCGGGGCGTCCCTTAGGGTGCCGGAATGATCCGTATACCCGAGGACTTCGCGCGGCTCACGATCGACCGTGAGGGAGACCACGGCCGGGACTGGATCGCCGCCCTGCCCGGCCTGGCCGAGTCCCTGCTGGCGCGCTGGGACCTGGTGCCCGACGGCGCCGTCACGCATGGGCAGGTGGGCCTTGTCGTGCCCGTCCGGCACCCGGACGGCACGCCGGCCGTGCTGAAGATCTCCCTGCCGCACCCCGGCAACGTCCATGAGCCCGACGCCTTCGCCGTCTGGCGGGGGCGCGGCGCCGTGCTGCTGTACAAGCGCGACGACGCGCGGTACGCGATGCTGCTGGAGCGGGCCGAGCCGGCGACCCTGCACCAACTCCCGGACGCCGACGAGGCGGTGGCCGTCGCGGGGCAGCTCGCCCGGCGGCTGGCCGTGCCCGCGCCCGCCGGGCTGCCCCGGCTGCGTGACCGGGCGGGAGAGTGGGAGAAGGAGCTCGCCGAGGAGGACGAGCGGTTGGGCCGTCCGCTGGCCCGGCGCACGCTGGCGGCGGCGGTCGCGACCGTGCGCGAGCTGGGGCACGACCAGCCGGACACGCTGGTCCACGGCGATCTGCACTGCGGCAACGTGCTGCGCGCCGAACGCGAGCCCTGGCTCGTCATCGACCCCAAGGGCTGGGCCGGGGACCCGGCGTTCGACGCGTTCACGGTGCTGCGCAGCCGCGTCGTCGACCTGCTCGGAGCCGGCGACCTGCGCGGCGCGCTGCTGCGCCGGCTCGCCGTCTTCGCGGACGCGGCCGGCGTCGACCGCGAACGCGCCCGCCGCTGGGCGCAGTTCCGCACGGTGCAGTCCGCGCACTGGGGGCTGCTGCACAACGACCCGCCGGAGCTGGTCGAACTCACCGGTCAGGTGGCGGAGTTGCTCACCTGAGCCGACGGCGGACGAGGACGGTGACGCCGACGCCCGCCACCAGCGCGACGGCGCCGATGCCGGCGATCACGCCCAGCGCGGTCGAGGTGCCGGTGTCGGCCAGGTCCGGGCCGGGGTCCGGCGCCGGCGTGGACGGCTCGGCGTCGGGCCCGGCCGGGGGCGGGGTGGCGGACGGGGTCTCGTCCGGCGCCGGCTCCGTGGGCTCGGTGGGGTCACCGGGCTCGCCGCCGCCGGTGGCCTCGATGACGAACGCGTCGGCGGCCTCGGTGGCGTAGCAGGCCCCCTCGACCGCCGCGTCGTCATAGCGGACCCGGGCCGACAGGTCCACGCTGCTCGACCGGTTCTCCAGGGACCTGCCCCGCATCCGCGCCTCGGCGGACTCGCCCGGCGGCAGCTCGCGCAGGATGCCGAAGTGCCCCTCGGCGTAGTCGCTCTCGAACTGCACGTCCCGCCATTCCCCGTTCACCTGCCACTCGAAGTCGAACGGGTAGGGGCCCTCCGGGTCGTCCTCGGCGGTCGCCCACATCATGGCGTAGGCGTACACCGGACTCAGCGGCTCCGTACCGGTGTTGGTGACGCGGTAGGTGAACTCGCCCCACTCCGTCGCGGGCACGCTCGCGGGCACGTCGACGAACTCGACGGACACGGACACCGGCTCCTCCGTGACCATGTCGCACCAGGGCAGTTCAGCCACGTCGATCGGCTCGATCGGCGCTCCCTCCGCGTGGGCGGGCGGCGCGGCGAGCACGAGCACCGGTGCCAGAGCGGCGCTGACGGTGGCGGCGGAGACCAAGCGGCGGCGTTGCTTCACGAGGCACCTCGATCGGACGGCTGAGGGGTGGTAC
This sequence comes from Streptomyces litchfieldiae, assembly GCF_031845365.1. NCBI lineage: Bacteria > Bacillati > Actinomycetota > Actinomycetes > Kitasatosporales > Streptomycetaceae > Streptomyces > Streptomyces litchfieldiae. Next base: position 172,834 of record NZ_JAVREL010000011.1, on the reverse strand, counting down.
TCACTCCGACTCCCGGCGGAGTCGTCTGGTTGCGTCCTGCCTGTCCCTTCTCGGTAACCTCGACGCGCCGGAACGCCGCTCGGCCTCGAACGCCCCTTCGTCCCACGTGATTTGCCTGACGATAAGGTGTGGCCGCACCGGATGCCCGCACGGGTCGGGCACGGTACGGGGAGAGCAGAAAACATGGGTGAGCCGTTTCGCCTCGCGGACCGGTACGAGCTGCGGAAAGTGCTGGGCCGCGGCGGGATGGCCGAGGTCCATCTGGCGTACGACGCGCGCCTGGGGCGTGAGGTGGCGGTCAAGACGCTGCTGCCCGAACTCGCCCGCGACCCCGTCTTCCTGGGCCGTTTCCACCGTGAGGCGCAGTCGGCCGCCTCGCTGAACCACCCCGCGATCGTCGCCGTCTACGACACCGGCGAGAACGAGGCCGGCGGCGTCACCGCGCCCTACATCGTCATGGAGTACGTCGAGGGCGCCACCCTGCGCGAGGCGTTGCAGGCCGGAGGGCCGCCCTCGCCCCAGTGGGCGCTGGAGATGTGCGCGGGCGTGCTGCGGGCGCTGGACTACGCGCACGGCCACGGCATCGTGCACCGCGACATCAAGCCCGCCAACGTCATGCTCACCGACGCCGGTCAGGTGAAGGTGATGGACTTCGGCATCGCCCGCGCCATGGGCGAGGTGGGCATGACCATGACCCAGACCTCCACGGTCATCGGCACCGCACACTACTTCTCCCCGGAACAAGCACGGGGTGAGAAAGTCGACACCAGGTCCGACCTCTACTCCACCGGCTGCCTCCTCTATGAACTGCTCACCGCGCGACCGCCGTTCACCGGCGACTCCCCGGTGTCCGTGGCCTACCAGCACGTCAGTGAGGAGCCGCCGCCGCCCAGCGTCCACGCCCCGGGCATCGCCCCCGACATCGACGCCATCGTGCTGAAGTCGCTGGCCAAGGAGCGCGATTACCGCTACCAGAGCGCCGGCGAGATGCTCGCCGACATTGAGGCCGCCCTCCGCGGCGGCCCGGTGGCCGCGGTCGACCGCCCCACCACCGCTCTGCGGCCGGGGCCCGCGCCGGAGCCGGTCGGCCCGCGGACCCGTCCCGAGCGCCGCGCCGGGCGGCGGCGCCGCGGCTCGAAGGCCCCCGTGATCCTGACCGGGCTGCTCACCGTGGCGCTGCTCGCGGGCGCCGTGCTCGGCGGCCGGCTGCTGCTCGACGACGGCGGCGACGGCGGGGCCGACGAGGTCGAGACGCTGACGGTGCCGAACATGGGCGGCATGACCGAGGCCCAGGCCCAGGAGGTGGCCGCCCAGGCCGGGTTCACGATCGCCGAGGGCGGCAGCAAGTCCTGCGCGGAGGACGAGGGGACGGTCTGCGAGACCAGCCCCGCCGCGGGGGAGGAGATCGACCAGGGCCAGACCGTCACGCTGATCATGTCGTCCGGCTCCGAGCCGATCGAGGTCCCCGACGTCACCGGCGACCCGTTCCAGGAGGCCCTGACGGAGCTCCAGGACGCGGGCTTCCGGGTGGCGCAGGAGACGGAGGAGGACGCGGACGCGGAGCCCGGCACGGTGCTGGAGCAGGATCCCGGGGGCGGCGAGGAGGCGACCCCGGGGGACACCATCACGCTGACGGTCGCGGCGGAGCCGGAGACGCCGGCCGACCCGACGCCGGACCCGGACCCCACCGACGGACCGGACGAGCCCACGGATCCGCTGACCGTCGCGGTGCCCGATGTCACCGGCCGACCCTATGACGAGGCCGAACAGACGCTGACGGACGCCGGTTTCGCCGTGTGGTGGCAGGAGGCCGCCGAGTCCACGGGCGCCACGCCCGGCACGGTCATCACCCAGGACCCGGCCGGCGGGCTGCTCGAACCCGGCGGGGTCGTCACGCTGACCGTGGAGCCGGCCCCCGTCGGGATCGAGATCCCCGATGTCAGCGGCCTGACCTACGACCAGGCGCACTCGATCATCCAGGGCGCCGGCTTCCGGCCCCTCCCCAGCAGCTACCCGGATCCGGACCTGGGCTGCCAGCCGCACGACACGATCGGCTACACGGTCCCCGCCGCGGGCGAGACGGCCGCCGAGGGCGAGTCCGTCTACCTCAACTGCTACCGCCCCAACGGTTAGGTCCTGTCCGGTCGGTCGATGGGGGTCCCCCTGCTGGGCCGCGGTAGCCGGTGATCCCGTTCACAGGTGCGTGCGGAGGTCGGCCATCTCCAGCAGGGGCAGTCCCCAGCGGAGCGCGGCGATCTCCAGGTCGGCGGCCTGGGCCATCGTGCCGTCGGGGTTCATGACCTCGCAGCACACGCCCACCGGCGGCAGCCCCGCCGCCACGCACAACGCGACGGTGGCCTCCGTGTGACCGGCCCGCTCGGCGAGCCCGCCGGGCCGCGCCGCCAGCGGGAAGACGTGCCCGGGCCGCAGGAAGTCCGCCGGCCGGGCATCGGGCCGGGCCAGCCGGCGCACGGTCGCGGCGCGTTCGGCCGCGGACACCCCGGTGCCGGTCCCGCCCGCCAGATCCACCGGGATGTGCGGCCGGGTGCCGTGCCGGTCACCGGGCCCCGGCACGCGCTCCAGCTCCAGCCGGTCCAGGACCTCCGGGGCACAGGGCACGGTGGGGTGGCCGCAGACCTGTGTGAGCAGGAAGGTGAACGCGTCCGGCCGCAGCCGCGCCCCGGCGAAGATGACATCGCCCTCCGCCTCCCGGTCGGGATCCCAGAGCATGACGGCGCCGCCCGCGGCGAGTTGCGCGATGGCCTGCTGCACGCCCCGGCCGCCCGAGACCCGCCCGGCCCACGGCAGCGCGGCGACCACCTCGCGCACGGCCCGCCCCGGATCGGACGCCCGCCACCGCGCCAGGCGCACGACGAGGTCGGGCTCCAGGTTCACCCGGTCCCCGACGGACAGGTCCTGGAGGGTGGTGGCGTTCAGGGTCGCCGGGACCAGGGCCACCGCGAAGCGGTCACGGGCGGTCTCGGCGACGGTGAGGGACACGCCGTCCACGGCGATCTGCCCCTTGCTCGGCACCAGTGGGAGGAAGCGGTCGGGCGGTTTGATCCACAGCCGCCGCATGGGGCCGTCGTCGTCGATCCGCATGACCTTGCCGACGGCGTCCACGTTGCCCTGCACCAGATGCCCACTGAGCGGCTCCCCCAGCGCCACGGGCCGCTCCACGTTGACCCGGGCGCCGGCCCGGAGCTCACCGAGCGTCGATCTGCGCCGGGTATCGGGCGACACCGCGGCCTGGAACACGCCGTCCTCGCCCACGACCGGCGTCGCCGTGAGGGCGACCCCGTTCACGCAGACGGAAGGGGACGCCGCGGCGGAACGAACGACGATGCGGCCGGGGCCGGTGGCCACGACCGTGCCGATCTCACGAATGTGTCCGGTGAACACGCGATACCACCTCTCGACAACGGCCGGGGCGATATCCCGACCGCACAGGGGAGAAGGCAGGAGCCCGCGTCGGGCCCGAGAGGTGGCGGGGTATACCGCTTGGCCCCGGAATCACACCGGGTCGTCCCACCACCACGGGCAGAACCGGCGGGCTGTCACCGCCGCACCTGGAATCGCACCAGGGCGATGGTCGCACGCGGCGATCGGCGTGATCAACCCACAGCCGCCTTACTCGCCCCAGCGCGACGCCCGCGTCGCGATCTCCAGTGTCGTCGGGCCGCCGCCGCGTTCGCCTCGTTCCCGGACGAGTTCGCCGGCGATGGTGAAGCGAGGCGCGTTCCGCGGGGAGCGCGCGGCGTGGGTGACGATGTCGTCGACCAGTGCGGAGGCCATGTTCAGCCTCGGGTGGCGCAGGTGCACGGCCTCGGCCTGGGCGTCGGTCACGAAGTCCACTCCGATTCCGAAGTCACCGGCGATGCCTCCGCGCGTGAGACGGGCCAGCGGGCCCCGGCGTTCGGCGATGCCCGGTGAGGTGTGGAGGGCGATCGCCTCCCAGACCAGGTCCACGTCGCGGGTGCCGTAGCCCTGGGCGGTGAGGAAGTCGGCGGCCATGTCGGCGCCTTCGACCTCGAAACGCTCCTGGCCGGGGGCCGACGGCGAGGTGCCGAGGTCGTGCAGGACACAGGCGTGGAAGAGGAGGTCGGCGTCGAAGTCGGCGCCGGCTCTCAGGCCCTGGTGTTCGGCGAGCAGGACGGCGAACAGGTAGCTGCGGACGCTGTGGTTGGCGACGGGCTCGCTCTCGTGCGACTGGGCGTGCTCAACGGCACGGCGGGCCGTGGGGAGGTCGGGCAGCGCGGGGATGAGGTGCGACGTGGTCATGGGGCGACCGTAGGCGCCGGGGCTGAGCCGTCGACAGTGGCACGATTGCCAGGCAGCCGTAGGATCGGGCCATGCCCCCAACCGCCCACCATGTGGTCGTGGTCGCCCTTCCGGAGGTTCTGCCGCTGGACCTCGCCATTCCTCTCCAGGTCTTCGGCAGTTGGCCCGATGGCCCGTACCGGCTGACGGTGTGCGCCGAGACGCCGGGGCTCGTCCCGATGGGCGGCGCTCCGGCCATGTCCGTCGAGCACGGGCTGGCCTGTCTGGAGACCGCCGACACCGTCATCGTCCCCGGTCAGGCCGAGCCCGGGCCGCCGTCCGCCGCGGTGCGCGCCGCGCTGGCGGAGGCGGCGGCCCGGGGCGCGCGCATGGTGTCCATCTGCACCGGCGCGTTCGTGCTCGCGGCGGCCGGGCTGCTCGACGGGCGGCGGGCCACCACGCATTGGCTGCACGCGGCGGCGCTGGCCGAGCGGTACCCCCGCGTGGAGGTGGCGCCGAAGGCACTGTACGTCGACGAGGGCGAGGTGCTGACCTCGGCCGGCGTGGCCGCCGGACTGGACCTGTGCCTGCACCTGGTCCGCAAGGACCACGGCGCCCACGTGGCGAACCAGCGCGCACGCGTGCTCGTCACCGCTCCCCACCGCACCGGCGGCCAGGCCCAGTACATCGACCTGCCCGTGCGGCCGGGGCGTTCCGGCGGGCTGGCGCCGCTCCGTGAATGGGCACTGTTCAACCTGCAACGCCCGCTCACCATCGACCAGTTGGCGCGACAGGCCGGAGTGTCCCGGCGCACGCTCATCCGCCGTTTCCACGCCGAGACCGGGCAGCCCCCCATGCGGTGGCTGCTGGAGGCCCGGCTCAGTCGCGCGCGGGAGCTGCTGGAGGCGACCGATCTGACGGTGGAGAGCGTGGCGCGCCGCTGCGGCCTCGGCACGGCGGACAACTTCCGCAATCTGTTCAAGGAGAACGCCGGGGTGACGCCCAGCGCCTACCGCGGCACGTTCCGCCTCCCCGCACCCGGAGTATCGGCGCTGGCTCGAAGACTGCCGGGGTGAGCATCGAAAGCCGTGAGCGAGTCGGCACCGCCAGTGCCGCCCGGCGTCGTGACGCCATCGATGCCCTTCGGCGCGCATGGCACCAAGTAGCACCGGATAGCACAACCGCTATCATGGTGCCATGTCCGCACAGCCCGAGATCACCCAGCGTGACCTGCGTACGAAGTCCAAAGAGATCATGGACGCCGTCCAGGGCGGCCAGTCCTTCACCGTCACCCGGGACGGGCACCGTATCGGCGAGCTGATCCCCCTGCGGAGACGTCGACGATTCGTCCCGCGTAGCGAGTTCGCGGCCATGTCCCGCACAGCGCCGGACGTCTTCCTGGACGCGTTCCGCGCGGACCAGGACGCCACCGCTGAACAGGAGCTGGACGACCCCTATGCCCGTTGAGCACCAGCAGGGCCTCCTCGACACCAACATCATGATCCTGCGCAGGTGGGTGGACCCGGCGGAGCTTCCGGCAGAAATAGCTATTAGTGCCATCACCCTCGCCGAACTCTCCGCCGGCCCTCATGAGGTCCGCGGAAACGAGGAGCAGAACGACTACGAGGAGCACGCCGAGCGCGCCCGGCGCATGGACATCCTTCAGCGCGCCGAGAACGAGTTCGACCCCATCCCCTTTGACGCCGAAGCGGCACGCATCTACGGAAGGGTCTGCGCGGCAGTCATCGGTGCCGGACGCAAGCCGAGGCGCCGGGTGGCCGACCTGATGATCGCGGCGATCGCCATCGCCGAAGACCTTCCTCTCTTCACCACCAACCCCGACGACTTCAAGGGCCTCGACGACCTGCTCACCGTCGTCCCCGTCACCCGACCGCAGGTGCGCCACGACCGGTAGCCGACCCCGTCCGTGGGGTGCGCGCCCGAGGCGCCGGGTGGCCGAGGCCCATGAAGAGTTGGTGTCCGGCCGGAGTGGCCGCCCGCAGGGGGAGGCCCGCTCGCTCACGCCGTGGCGTCGCCGCCCGTCTCGAACCAGCCGGTCTCGCTGTGGATCAGTCTCGGCTTCTCGGCGGGGCCGTCCGGGGCGGCCCAGGTGACGGCGTTGGCGATGACGCGGCGGACGTGGGGGTGGTGGTAGACGGGGTAGTCCTGGTCGCCGGGGCTGAAGTAGAAGATCTTGCCGTTGCCGCGCCGGAACGTGCAGCCGCTGCGGAACACCTCGCCGCCGCTGAAGGAGCTGATGAACACCAGCTCGTCCGGGGCGGGGATGTCGAAGAACTCCCCGTACATTTCCTGCTGTTCGATGACGAACGGATGCGGCACCCCCGCCGCGATCGGGTGGGAAGGAGCCACCGTCCAGACCACCTCGCGATCGCCGGCGTTGCGCCAGCGCAGCGTGCAGGTCGTGCCCATCAGCCGGGTGAAGATCTTCGACCAGTGACCGGAGTGCAGCACAATCAGGCCCATCCCGGCGAGGACCCGCCGGCGCACCCGTTCCACCACCTCGTCGGAGACCTCGCGGTGGGACAGATGCCCCCACCAGGTCAGGACGTCCGTCTCGGCGAGGACCGACTCGGTCAGGCCGTGCTCCGGCTCGTCCATCGTCGCGGTGCGCACGACGGCCCCCTCGCCCAGATGTTCCGCGATGCCCTCGGCGACGGCGCCGTGGATGCCGCTGGGGTACCTCGCGGCGATCGTGGCGTTCTGCCGCTCGTGGCGGCCCTCGTTCCAGACGGTGATGCGCAGTGGGGCCGGGGACGCCTGCGTCGTTGCCATGCGAACCCTCTCCGGCGAAGATTGCCGATAAGTGGCGGGCCGAATTTGCGAAACATCGGTAGGAAAGCTTGGCGGCGCCGGGGAGAGGCGTCAAGAGCTTCGGCGCGCGCCCGCGTTCCGGCCTCGGGATCGCGGTGAGTGAGGCCCAGTTGAGCGGGCTACAGTGCTCGAAAAGTGTCGGGACAAGCAGAGAGCGGAACGTGACCGGTACCAGCACGCGGCGGCCCACGCTCGCGCAGATCGCCGAGACGGCCGGTGTGTCGATATCCACCGTCTCGAAGGTCCTGAACGGCCGGGACGATGTCTCGCGGGACACCCGGGCCAAGGTCGACTCCGCGCTGCGCCGGCACCGTTACGTGCGCCGGGGGACCGCGCTCGTCCCGGAGGGGCGCACCGTCGACCTGGTGCTGAGCGGGCTCGACGGGTCGTGGCCCGCGAGCGTCGCGAGCGGCATGGAGGCGGCGGCGTACGAGGCGAAGGTGCACGTCGTCATCTCCGTTGCCCGGACGGCGAGTTCGGGCGACGGCAGGCCGGACTGGGTGGACCGCGTGCTGGAGCGCGGCACCGCCGGAGTGGTGCTCGGCCTCGTCGAGCCGGCCCCCGGCCAGCTCGCCCGGCTGAGGGAGGCGGGGGTGCCCTGCGTGGTCATCGACCCGCTCAGCGACCCGCCGCCCGACGTGGTCTCCGTCGGCACGACCAACTGGGCGGGCGCCTACGAGGCGACCACCCATCTCCTGGAACGCGGCCACCGGCGCATCGCGCTGGTCACCGGCCCGTCGGACCACCTCTACGCGCGGGCGCGCATCGCCGGTTACCACTCGGCCATGGCGGCGGCGGGCCTGGGCGTGCCGCCGGAGCTGATCCGGCACGGCACCTACGACCGGGCCAGCGGCACGGAACAGGTCCGGGCCCTGCTCCAACTGTCCGAGCCGCCAACGGCGTTGTTCATCTGCTCCGACCACATGGCCATCGGCGGCTACGAGGCGGCCGCCGGGGCGGGGCTGCGCGTGCCGGCGGACGTCAGCGTCGTCGGCTTCGACGACCTGCCGGAGGCCCGGTGGGTCTCCCCCGCCCTGACGACCGTGCGCCAGCCGCTCAAGGAGATGGGCGGCAGCGCGCTGCGGACGCTCGTCCGGCTGCTGAACGGCGAGGACATCGAGAGCCCCCGCATCGAACTGGCCACCACGCTGGTCGTCCGCGACAGCACGGCTCCCCTCGGCTGACCCGCCGCGCGCCCGACGGAGCGGGCCCGCTTCTGGACCATCCTGTCCGAGGTCTTGACGGTCCGTGAATGCGTTTCTACTCTCCGGCTGTTGCGAAACATTTCGCTGCCGGAGTCCCGGCCGCACCGCCAGCGCGAGAGGAGCTGACGCCCCATGAACTCCGGACACCGGCAGGCGATGGTGGTGCGAGGGGGCTGGGACGGCCACCGACCGGTGGAAACGACCGACCTCTTCATCCCCTTTCTTGAACAGAACGGCTTCCGGGTCCTGATCGAGGACAGCCTGGAGGTGTACGAGGAGGAGGAACTCCTCGCCGAAACCGACCTGATCGTGCAGTGCTGGACGCGCGGCGACATCATCCCGCTGGAGAGCGCCGGCCTGATCGCGGCCGTCCGCGCCGGCACCGGACTCGCGGGCTGGCACGGCGGCATCGTCGACGCCTTCCGCGAGAACCTCGACTACCAGTTGCTGACGGGCGGCCAGTTCGTCGTGAGCCCCCCGAACCCCGGCCGCCACCGGGTCCTGCTGTCCGCCGACCACGCCGACCACCCGGTCATCGCCGGGCTCGGCGACTTCGAGATCGACGCCGAACCGTACTGGACGCTGAGCGATCCCCTGAACGACGTGCTGGCGACCGTCACCGTCGACGCCGACGAGACGCGGTCCCGGCCGGCGGCCATCCCCGCGGTGTGGACCCGGACCTGGGGCAAGGGCCGCGTCTTCGTGTCCACGATCGGCCACGGCCCGGACGACTTCCGGATCCCCGAGGTACGCACGCTCACCGAGCGGGGCCTGCTCTGGGCGAGCCGCTGACCAGCCCCGGCACCCACGCCCGACACCCAACGCCCGCCACCGACAACCGGACCGACAGCCGGGACATCCGGACGACCGCGCACCACCCCTCGTACGCACGCAGGGGGGCCGATCACCGGGGTTCACCCCGGAGCCAGGGAACGTACCAACCGTCACCTCTTCCACGAAAGAGCACGTGATGACAACGGTATTCCGCAATCCCCGCCCCTACGTCCGAAGAACCGCGGCGCGCGCCGCCGTGGCCGTTCTGGCGATCCTCTCGGTGCTGCTGGCGCCGGGCCTGGTCGCCGCGCATCCCGGCCACGGGGCCGAGACGTTCAACGCTCTGGTGTTCAGCAAAACCGCCGGATTCCGCCACGGCTCCATCGAGGCCGGGATCGCCGCGATCGAAAACCTCGGCACCGAGCACGGCTTCGAGGTGACGGCCACCGAGGACGCGGCCGTCTTCAACGACGAGGACCTGGCCCAGTACGAGGTGGTCATCTGGCTGTCGACCACCGGGGACGTGCTCAACGACGGTCAACAGGCCGCGTTCGAGCGGTACATCCGCGCCGGCGGCGGCTACGCCGGCATCCACGCCGCAGCCGACACCGAGTACGACTGGCCCTGGTACGGCGAGCTGGTCGGGGCCTACTTCAGCGGCCACCCGGCGCCGCAGCCCGCGACGGTGAAGGTCGAGGACCCCGCGCACCCCGCCACCGCCGGGCTGCCGGTCCAGTGGGAGCGCACGGACGAGTGGTACAACTACCGCGCCAACCCGCGCGGTGACGTGCACGTCCTGGCCTCGCTCGACGAAACCACCTACAGCGGCGGCACGATGGGCGCCGAACACCCCATCTCCTGGTGCCAGGACCACGACGGCGGCCGCTCCTGGTACACCGGGATGGGGCACGACGCCGCCGCGTTCTCCGAGCCGCAGTTCCTGGACCACCTGCTGGGCGGCATCCGCTCGGCCGCCGGCGTGGTCGCGGCCGACTGCTCCGCGTCGCTGACCGGCAGCTTCGAGAAGGTCGTGCTGGACGACAACACCAGCAACCCGATGGAGCTGGCCATCGCGGAGGACGGCCGGGTCTTCTACATCGACCGCAACGGCGCGGTGCGCGTGGTGCGCACCGACGGCACGGTGGTGACCGCCGGCACCCTGTCGGTGTACACCGGGCAGGAGTTCGGGCTGCTGGGCCTGGCCCTCGATCCGGGCTTCGATGAGAACGGCTGGCTGTACCTGTACTACTCGCCGACCGGAACCGAACCGGTCGACCGCGTCTCGCGGTTCACCGTGACCGGCGACACCCTGGACCTGGCCAGCGAGGAAGTGCTGCTGGAGATCGACGTGCAGCGGCAGGAGTGCTGCCACGCGGGCGGCGCGCTGGAGTTCGACTCCCAGGGCAACCTCTACATCACCACCGGCGACAACACCAACCCGTTCGGCTCCCCCACGGACGGCTTCGCGCCGCTGGACGAGCGCGAGGGGCGCCGGGCGTGGGACGCGCAGGCGACCGCCGCGAACAGCGCGGTCCTCAACGGCAAGATCCTGCGGATCACGCCGCAGCCGGACGCCACCTACACCATCCCCGACGGCAACATGTTCCCTCCGGGCTCCGCGAACACCCGCCCGGAGATCTACGCGATGGGCCTGCGCAACCCGTTCCGGATCGGCATCGACCCGGCGACGGACCGCCTGTTCGTCGCGGACTACGGCCCGGACGCCGGCAGCGCCGACCCGGAACGGGGACCGGACGGCCGGGTGGAGTGGAACATCGTCGACGAACCCGGCTTCTACGGCTGGCCCTACTGCGTCGGCGACAACACGCCGTACCACGACTTCGACTACGCCACCAACACCCCGGGCCCGGCGTTCAACTGCGCCGCGCCGGTCAACGACTCCCCGCACAACACGGGGATCCGCGAGCTGCCGGCCGCGATCCCGGCCGAGATGTGGATGGGCCAGTCCTCCACCGGGGTGCCGGAGATCGGCGGCAGCGGCGCCCCGCTGACCAGCGGCGCCTACGCCTTCGACCCCGAACTGGACTCCGCCCGCCGGTGGCCGGCCTACTTCGACGGCAAGGCGGTCTTCGCCGACTGGAACAACGGCCGTATGTTCTCCGTGCAGTTGGACGAGGAACGCACCGGCGTCGCGGACGTCTCCCGGCTGCTGGAGGGCATGGAGTTCATCCGCCCCCACGCTCTTCAGTTCGGTCCGGACGGCGCGCTCTACGTCATCGAGTGGGGCAGCGGCTTCGGCGGCAACAACACCGACTCCGGCGTCTACCGCATCGACTATGTGCAGGGCAACCGCGCGCCCCTCGCCCAGTTCACGGCGAGCCGCACCTCGGGGCCGCTCCCGCTGGAGGTCACGTTCGACTCCGCCGGGTCCCGCGACCCCGACGGTCAACCCATCACCGTTTCCTGGGACTTCGACGGCGACGGCACCGCCGACAGCACCGACCCGGCCCCCACCCACACCTACACCGAGGCCGGGCGCTACACGGCGCGCCTGACCGTCACGGACTCCGACGGGCGCAGCGCCGTGTCGAACCTGGACATCACGGCCGGCAACTCCGCGCCCGTGATCGAGGCGGAGGCCCCGCTCAACGGCGGCTTCTTCGAGTTCGGCGACACGATCCGCTACGAGGTGGCGGTCACCGACCCCGACGGCGGCGAGGTGGACTGCCAGGACGTCGTCGTGCAGCCGGGCCTCGGCCATGACGAGCACTCCCACGGCTACGAGCTGTACTACGGCTGCTCGGGCGCCTTCCCGCTGCCCGGCGACGAGGGACACACCGGCGCCAACGTCTTCGGCACGGTCACGGTCACCTATACCGATCAGGGCAACGGGGACGCGCCGCCGCTGACTTCCCAGGAGGTGCTCGTCCTCCAGCCCAAGCACCGGCAGGCCGAGCACTTCGACGAGACCGGGCGCCTGACCTCCTCAACGGGCGGCGGCACCCCCGGCGTTCAGCGGGAGGCCACCGGCGACACCGCCGGCGGCGGCCAGAACATCGGCCACATCGAGGACGGCGACTGGTGGGCATGGGACCCCGCCAACCTCACCGGCATCGAGGAGATCGGCCTGCGCGCCGCCTCCCCGACCGCCGGCGCCACCGTCGAGGTGCGCACCGGCGACCCGGACACCGGCCCCACGGTCGCCACCCTCCACGTCCCGGCCACCGGCGCCTGGCAGACCTACCAGGACGTCACCGCCCCGGTGAGCGACCCGAGCACCACGAGCGGACCGCTGTACTTCGTGAAGACCACCGGTCAACTGAACGTCAACTGGGTGGACTTCACCGGCCGCGGCGTCACCGACAACCAGCGGCCCCAGGTCGGCGTGACCGCCGACCCGGTCAGCGGCACCGCACCGCTGGAGGTGGCCTTCGCCGCCGAGGCGAGCGACCCCGACGGCGACGCCGTGGAACTGGCCTGGGACTTCGGCGACGGCGAGACCGCCACCGGGCCCACCGCCACGCACACGTACACCCGGCCCGGGGACTACACCGCGCGCGTCACCGCGACCGACGCCCGCGGCGCGCGCTCCTCGGGGACCGTCGCCATCGACGTCGACGGCCCGGCGCCGCTGGAGCCCTGCCTGACCGGCAGGTCCGACGGGTTCGACGGCACCGCCCTGGACCGCGGCCGGTGGTCCGAGGTGGTCCGGGAGAACCAGGACCTCGCGGTGCGCGACGGCCACCTCGTTCTGCCGCTGACCGCCACCGACATCTACGGCGCCGGCAACAGCGGCACCCCGAACATCGTGCTCCAGCCGCTGCCCGACGGGGCCTGGGAGGCCACCGCCAGGATCACCTTCCCGGCGCGTCTCGCCTACCAGCAGGCCGGTCTCATCGTCTACGGCGACGACGACAACTACGCCAAGATGGTCCTCCAGGGCCGCTCCTCCGGCGAGCCGTCGGCGGACAGCCGCATCTTCCAGTTCATCCGGGAGGAGGCGGGCAGCCCCAACGAGGTCGCCGAGAGCAACACCGCCGCGCTCGGCGCCGCGTTCCCCGACACCTTCTGGGTGCGGCTGACCAGCGACGGCGAGAACCTGCGCGCCTCCTACAGCGCGGACGGCGGCACGTTCACCGCGATGCCGCAGACCAAGGCCCTGGCCGGGATCGACAATCCGCGCATCGGCCTGTTCGGCCTGGCCAACCGGGCCGAGGCGCTGCCCGCGACCGCCCTGGTGGACCACTTCACCCTCACCCCGGACGACACCGCGACCCGGCCCGAGCCGTCCGACGAGTTCGACGGCAGCGCGCTCGACGGGTGCCGCTGGTCGGACGTCGTCCGGCCCGACCCGGGCGGGCTGCTCATGGCGGACGGGGCGCTGCACATCGACACCAGCGACGGCGACATCTACCAGGAAACGGCGACCGACCCGACCAACCTCGTCCTCCAGCCCGCCCCCGAGGGCGACTGGACCATCGAGACGAAGGTCGACGCCTCCGCCCTGAACGAGCGCTACCAGCAGGCGGGACTCATGGTCTACGCCGACGACACCACCTACGTGAAACTCGACTACCTGACGACCAACGCGCCCGGCGAGCCCGTCTCCCGCACGATAGAACTGCGGGGCGAGGCCGGTGACACCGTGCTTCAGCCCGCGCCGAACGCGGACCCGGCGCCCACGCAGGGCGTCTGGCACCTGCGCCTGACCAAGCGCGGCGACACCTACACCGGCGCCTACAGCGCGGACGGCGAGACCTGGACGAGCCTGGCGCCGGTGACCAACGCGGCCCTGGCCAGTGGGAGTCCCCCCCGCGTCGGGGTCTATGCCTTCGGCCCCGGCCAAACCGCCTCGGAAACGGCCCGGTTCGACTACTTCCGGGTCGCGGCGGACACCACCGCGCCGACCGTCGAACTCGGGTCCGACCCCGCCGAACCCACCGGCGCGGACGGCTGGTGGACCACCCCGGTGACGGTCACCGCGAGCGCCGAGGACGACGGGAACGGCGACGTGGCCACCGAGTACCGGATCAACGGCGGCCCCTGGACCGAGTACACCGAGCCCCTCACCCTGTCCGACGACGGCGAGCACACCGTGGAGGTCCGCGCCCGCGACGCCGGCGGCAACGTCTCCGAGACCGTCTCGGCGGAGTACCGCGTCGACACCACGGCACCCACGGTCTCCTTCCGCGGGGTGGCCGCGGGCGGCGAAATCGGGCTGGCCGGCATCGTCGAGGCGGAGGTGTCCGCCGAGGACACCACCTCCGGCGTTGCCGGTGGTGTCGAGATCACCCTGGACGGGGCACCGGTTTCCTCCCCGGCGGCCCTGGACCCGGCGGCGCTCGGCCTGGGCGACCACGTGCTGGCCGGCACCGTGACCGACGCGGCGGGCAACACGGCCGAGTCCCGGGTGGCGTTCACCGTCGTCGCCGACTACGACGGCGCGATCGGCCTCGTGGAACGCCTGGTCGCCGAGGACCGGGTGAGCGAACGGAACGGCGAGCGGCTGACCCGGTATCTGACATCGGCCCGGGACTTCAGCGACGAGGGTCAGGACCGGAAGGCCCGGGACGCGCTGGACCGCTTCGCCCGGCGCGCCGAGGACCTGGGCGACAGGGAGGTGCGCGAACTGCTGCTGTCCGTGGCGCGGGCGCTGCGCGACCAGATCTGACGAAAACCGCGTCCGTTCCCCCGTCCGCGCCGTGGCCGGTGCGGGCGGGGGAACGGAGCGCCAATCATTCCGGCGCGCCAGCCGGGGAGTTCACGCGGCCGTCTACCGCCGGCCTTCCGCCTTCCCTAGGGTCCGGGTGCTTACGTGTGCACCGACCTCGGGAGAATCACGTGCGTAACAAGGCCAGAACGACCCTCGTCGCCGTCCTCGCCCTGGCGGGCGTCGCGGTCGCGGCGCCCGCGCTCGCGGCGCAGCAGGAGCGCCGGCCGGCGGCCGAAGCCGAGCCGCTGCCCGATCACATCCACGGCGGGGCGTGGCCGACCAGCCATGTCCAGGGCGTCACCGTCGACCGGGAGAACGGCCTCGTCTACTGGTCGTTCACCCAGGCGCTGGTGAAGACGGACCTGTCGGGGAACGTCCTCGGCACCGTGGTGGGCCTCACCGGCCACCTCGGGGACATCGACATCAACCCGGCGGACGGCCGCGTCTACGGCTCGCTGGAGTACAAGGCGGAGGAGGCGTTCTACATCGCCGTCTTCGACGTCGAGAAGATCGACCGCGTCGGCATGAACGCCGAGACGGACGGCGTGATGACGGCCGTGCACCTCGACGAGGTGGTGGCGGACTTCACCGCCGACATGAACGGTGACGGCGTGTTCGACGGCGACACCGCGGCGACCGACGACCACCGGTACGGGTGCAGCGGCATCGACGGCGTGTCCTTCGGCCCGTCGTTCGGCTCGCGGCGCGGCGAGCAGCGGCTGATGGTGGCCTACGGCGTCTACTCCAACACGAGCCGGACGGACAACGACCACCAGGTGATCCTGGAGTACGACGTCGACCACTGGGAGCGCTACGAGCGGCCGCTGTCGCAGGCCGACCCGCACCGCAGCGGGCCGCGCGGCACCGACGGGAAGTACTTCGTGTACACGGGCAACACCACGTACGGCGTGCAGAACCTGGAGTACGACGCGTACACCGGGAACTGGATGATGGCCGTCTACACCGGCGTCAAGGAGGGCTTCCCCAACTACTCCTTCTTCATCGTCGACGGCGCCGAGCGCCCCCGGCGCGGGGAGATAGTGGGCCAGCCGGAGCCGGAGCGCGGGCGGCTGCTGAGCCTGGTCCAGGACGGGCGGTACGACCCGGCCACCGGCGTGTACGGCTGGGACTTCCACGGCAACTACGGCCTGGCGGCGCTCGGCGACGGCTACTACTACGCGGCCGAGGGCCGGCGGATCCCGGACGGGCGGCAGGAGGGCGAGGTCTACCTCTACCGCTGGACGGGGAACACGCCGACCCCGTTCGAGCGCGTGGCGCCGTAGGCCCGACGTCGCGCAAGGGCCGGGCGGGCGCGGGATTCCGCGCCCGCCCGGCCCTTTCGGCGCGGGTGGCTAGGAGCCGATGACGCCGCCGTCGGTGCGGCGGACCACGACCGTGGCCGAGCGCGGGCGGCCCTCGGGGTCGAAGTCGGGCCAGTTGCTGACGGCCCGCGGGTTCTCCGGGGTCGGGGTGCCCCAGGCGGTGGTGGCCTCACCGGGGTGCTGAACGTTGACGAACATGGTCCGCCGGTCCGGGGTGAACGTCACGCCGGAGATCTCGGCGCCGCGCGGGCCCGTCAGGAAGCGGCGGATCTCGCCGGTGCGCGGGTCGGCGGCCAGCATCTGGTTGTTGCCGATGTTGTCGTAGCCCTTGGAGGCCAGGTTCTGCGAGGAGTTGGAGACGTCGGTCTGGATCCACAGCCGGCCGTCGTCGTCGAAGGCCAGGCCGTCGGGCGAGCCGAAGAGGTTCGACTCGTCCAGGGTGACCTGGTCGTCGTAGGCCGGGTCGCCGGCCAGCAGGAAGATGTCCCACTCGAACGTGGTGGCCGCGTTGTCGCCGCCCCGCTCGGTCCAGCGGACGATGTGGCCGTACGGGTTGGGCTTGCGGGGGCTGACCGCGCTGTTCCAGCCGCTGCCGTTGGTCAGCGTGCAGTAGACGTCCTTGGTGCGCGGGTCGACCGAGATCCACTCCGGGCGGTCCATCTTGGTGGCGCCGACGGCGTCGGCGGCCTCGCGGGTGCGCAGCAGCACATCGGCCTGGTCGGCCCAGCCGCCCGCGGTGGTCAGGGCGCCGGTGCCGTGCTCCAGGGGCAGCCACTCGCCGGAGCCGTCGTCGTCGAAGCGCGCCACGTAGAGCGTGCCGTGGTCCAGCGGGCTGCGGCCCAGCGCGCGCTGGACGCGCCAGGAGCCGTGGCCGACGAACTTGTAGATGTAGTCGCCGTCCTGGTCGTCACCGGTGTAGGCCACGACCCGGCCGCGGGACTCGGTGACGGTGCAGCCCTCGTGCTTGACGCGGCCGAGCGCGGTGCGCTTGACGGGCTTGGCGTCCGGGTTCTTCGGGTCGATCTCGACGATCCAGCCGAAGCGGTTGACCTCGCCCGGGTTGGCGGCGAGGTCGAAGCGTGGGTCGGCCTCGTGCCAGCGGAAGCCGCCGCCGGAGGCGGAGACGCCGTACCGCTTCTGGGAGGCGGTCGGCGTCCAGGAGGGATCCTGTGTGCCGAAGTAGTTGTTCCAGTTCTCCTCGCAGGCGAGGTAGGTGCCCCAGGGGGTGTAGCCGTTGGAGCAGTTGTTGAGCGTGCCCAGCGGCTCGTTGTCGGCCCGCAGGCTGGGGTGGCTCGCCTTGACCGGGCCGGAGAAGTCCACCGGGGTGGAGCCGGTGACGCGGCGGGCGCGGCGGGAGTCGACGACGTGCCAGTCGCCGTCGCGGCGCCGCTCGATCTCGACGACGCTGACGCCGTGCGCGGCGAGGGCCTTGCGCACCTTGTCGGCGGTCATCTCCTCGGCGCCGTCGGGGAAGAGCAGCGACTGGTCGACGTACTCGTGGTTGAGCACCAGCAGGCCGCGGCGGCTGCCCTCCCGGGTGTTGCCGAGCGGGAAGAAGTGCATGCCGTCGTGGTTCATGCCGATCTGCTCGGCCTGCTCCTCGGCCGAGTTGGAGCCGTCCTTGCGCCACCGCGGGCCGCCGGGGCGGATGGGGGTGCCCCAGGGGATGAGGACCTGGGTCTCGTAGCCCTCCGGCACGGTGAAGTCGTCGGCGGTGCTGGTCGGTACGGGTGTGAAGCCGAGCAGGCCGCGCGGGCTCCCGCCGCCCGGCCGGCCACCTCCGCCACCGCGGCCGGCGGGCGTCGCGGCGGCGGCCGTCCCGGTGCCCGCCTGCGCCGCGACGAGGAAGCCCGCCGCGGCGGCGGTGCCGCCCTTGAGGGCGGCGCGGCGGGACATCCTCTGCTGGACGACCTCCCCGAAGGAACGGTTTCCGGACGGATTCGAACTCACGTCATCCGGATCGAACTCGGGAAAAACCGGGCGCTGTGCTGCCATCGCGGGATCCTCACTTGTTGCCGTGTGATGGAAGTGACGTTTCCGCGAGGCTAGGAGCAGACAGTGGCGCCGAGTGGCCACCAAGGTGAACGAACGGCCACCTCCGCACATACGGCCGATTCACCGTAACGGTTCACTTGGCGGCGAGCACGGAATGTCAGCTCTCGCGTCGGCCGTCCACGCGGCGGGGCAGCCCCAGCGGGTTGTCGTCACGAAGCTCGGGGGGCAGCAGCGCGGCCGGGGCGCTCTGGTAGCTGACCGGCCGCAGCCACCGCTCGATGGCGGTGGCGCCCACCGAGGTGGAGTGGGAAGTGGTCGCCGGGTAGGGACCACCGTGGTGCTGGGCGGGGGTGACCGCGACGCCGGTGGGCCAGCCGTTGACCAGGATCCGGCCGGCGAGCGGGGTGAGTTCGGCCAGCAGCCGGGCGCCCTCGCCGCCGTCGCCGTTGCCCTCGGCCTCGCTCAGGTGCAGGGTGGCGGTGAGGTTCCCCGGCAGCCGGGAGAGCACGGCCGCGGCCTGGGCCGGGTCGGTGTAGCGGACCAGGACGGTGACCGGGCCGAAGCACTCCTCCAGCAGCAGGTCGTGCGGGCCGTCGGCGGCGAGCCGTTCGGCGTCCACGGTGAGGACGCCGGCGGCCACGGTGTTCGCCTCGCCCTCGCCGGCGGCGACCGGCGTCCCGACGCCCTCCAGCTCGGCGCGGGCGCGCACCCCGGCGAGGAACGCGTCGCGCATGCGGGAGTCCAGGAGCACACCGGGGGCGGCCTCGCCGACCTTCTTGGTCAGCGCGTCGAGCAGTTCGTCACCGGCCTCCCCGGCCGGGGCCAGGACCAGTCCGGGCTTGGTGCAGAACTGCCCGGTGCCCAGGGTCATGGACGCGGCCAGCCCGCCGCCGATCTCCCCGGCGCGCTCGGTGGCCGCGGCCTCGGTGACCACGACCGGGTTGAGGCTGCCCAGCTCGCCGTAGAACGGGATGGGGGTGGGCCGGGCGGCGGCGGCGTCGAAGAGGGCCCGGCCGCCGCGGACGGAGCCGGTGAAGCCGGCGGCCGTCACCAGCGGGTGCTTGACCAGCTCGACCCCGGCCTCGAAGCCGTGCAGGACGGAGACGATGTCCTCGGGCAGGCCCACCTTGGCGGCGGCCCGGCGCAGCGCGGCGCCGGTCAGCTCGGAGGTGGCGGGGTGGTCGGGGTGCGCCTTGACCACCACGGGGCAGCCGGCGGCCAGCGCGCTGGCGGTGTCGCCGCCGGGGACGGAGAAGGCCAGCGGGAAGTTGGAGGCGGAGTAGACGGCGACGACTCCCAGCGGGATCTTGTAACGCCGCAGGTCCGGGCGGGGCGGGGTGAGGGAGTCGTCGGCGTGGTCGATGATGACATCGAGGTAGCCGCCGTCCGCGACCTCGTCGGCGAACGCGCGCAACTGCCCGGTGGTGCGGGCGAGTTCACCGGTGAGCCGGGTCTCGCCCAGGGCCGTCTCGGCGTCGGCCGCGGCGATGATGCGCGCACTGTCGGCCGCCAGCTCGTCGGCGGCGGCGCGCAGCAGCGCGATCCGGGTGTCCCGGTCGGCCAGCGGTGCGCGGGCGGCGTGCGCGGCGCGCACCGCCGCGTCCACGTCCGCGGCCGTGGCCTCCGTCGCGACCTGCTCCCGCTGCTTTCCGGTCCGCGGGTCCACACTCCACACTGGTACTGCCACCGGAATCGATCCTCCCGAACATCCGCTGCCACAGGCGACGTTCGATATAGTGCACGTTCGAGATATTGAACAACGTCCCTGTATGTGAATTATCGTGGGGACTCTATAGCGGCTCGAACAAAGGGGTCAAGGCGATGCCAGCCGGTGAGACGGGCGGTTCCCAGGTCAAATCGGCAGTCCGCACGGTGGAACTGCTGGAGTTTTTCGCCGGCCGGCCCGGCATGCACTCGCTCGCCGATGTCCAAGCGGCCGTCGGGTACCCCAAATCCAGTCTCTACATGCTGCTGCGCACCCTGGTCGAGCTCGGCTGGGTGGAGACGGACGCCACCGGCACCCGGTACGGCATCGGGGTCCGCGCGCTGCTGGTGGGGACTTCCTACATCGACGGCGACGAGGTGGTGGCCGCGGCCCGCCCCACGCTGGACCGGCTCTCCGACGACACCACCGAGACCATCCACCTGGCCCGGCTGGACGGCACCAACGTCGTCTATCTCGCCACCCGCCAGTCCGAGCACTACCTGCGCCCGTTCACCCGGGTCGGCCGCCGGCTGCCCGCGCACTCCACCTCGCTGGGCAAGGCGTTGCTGGCCACCTACACCGACGAGCAGGTCCGCAAGATGCTGCCCGAGACGCTGGACGCGCTCACCGAGCACACCATCACCGACCGGGAGCGGCTGATCCAGGAGCTGGCGCTGATCCGCGAGCGCGGCTACGCCAGCGACCGCGAGGAGAACACGCTGGGGCTGAGCTGCTTCGGCATCGCCATCCCCTACCGCACCCCCGCCCGGGACGCCATCAGTTGCTCGGTGCCGGTGGCGCGGCTGACCCCGGCCCATGAACAACTGATCAAGGAAGCGCTGTTCGACGCCCGGGACCGGCTGGCCCTGGCCACCCGGCATCTGTGACGGACAGGCTCCCCCGGCGGAAGCCATGGCCCCCGGTCAGTTCTGCGCGTGGTGCCAGGGCAGCCGAACCGGCTCGGTGGGTGTCCGGCCGGCCAGTATGTCGGTCAGCAGCGGGGTCAGGCCCCGCGGGATGACCGCGTCGGTGGTGGCGGCCAGTTCGGCGACCGACCACCAGCGGTGGCCGACGGTGTTGCCGCGTTCCCGGTCCTCCATCCCGCTCGTGTCCACCTCGTGCGCGGCCGTCCGGTGCAGGAAGTAGTGGTCCTCGAACCAGCCGCTCTTCCAGCCGAGATCGGCCTCGCCCTCCGTGAAGGCCACATACGGGCCCAGCTCGTCCGGGGTGACGCGCAGGCCCGTCTCCTCCCACAGCTCCCGGGCCGCCGCCTCCCGCGGCGGCTCGTGTTTCCGGATGCCGCCGCCGGGGGTCATCCACAGCGGCGTGGCGTCCGTCATCCGGAAGAGCAGCAGGCGGCCGGCGCCGTCCAGCAGCAGCACGCGCGCCGTGCGGCGCGCCGGTCGCCGCCTCATTCGACGCCCAGCAACTGCTCGACCGGGTCGATCCCGAAGTAGACGACGAACAGCGCGGCGGTGACCCACAGCAGCCAGGTGATCTCGCGGGTGCGGCCGAGGACGACCTTGAGGACGACGTAGGCGATGAAGCCCGCGCCGATGCCGTTGGTGATGGAGTAGGTGAACGGCATGACGGCGATGGTGATGAACGCCGGGATGGCCAGCGAGGTGTCGGTCCAGTCGATGCGGCCGACCTGCGCCATCATCAGGAAGCCGACGGCGACCAGGGCGGGCGCGGCGGCCTGGGCGGGGACGACCGCGGCCAGCGGGGACAGGAACAGCGCCAGGGCGAACAGGCCGCCGGTGACCAGGTTGGCGAAGCCGGTCCGGGCGCCCTCGCCGACGCCGGCGGCCGACTCGATGTAGGAGGTGTTGGACGACGCGGACGCGGCGCCGCCGGCCGCGGCGGCCAGGCCGTCGACGAACAGCAGCCGGCCCAGCCGCGGCACGCGGCCCTTCTCGTCGAGCAGCCCGGCCTCGCTGGTGACGCCGACGGCGGTGCCCATCGTGTCGAAGAAGTCGGTCAGGAACAGCGTGAAGATGATCAGCACCACCGTGATGAAGCTGATCTCGCCGAACGCGCCGAACAGGCTGAATTCGCCGACCAGTCCGAAGTCGGGGGCGGCGACGAGGTCGTCCGGCATCTTGGGCGCGGTCAGGCCCCACGCGGAGTCCTCGATGTCGGCGATGGCGTTGACGATGATCGCGACGACCGTCATGGCCACGATGCTGATGAGGATCCCGCCCTTGACCTTGCGGGCGAGCAGCGCGAGCGTGAGCAGCAGGCCGAGGCAGAAGACGAGGAGGGGCCAGCCGGTGAGCTCGCCGCCGGGTCCCAGGCTCAGCGGCGGCGACATCTCGTGGCCGACGGTGAAGCCGGCGTCGACGAAGCCGATGAGGGCGATGAACAGGCCGATGCCGACGCCGATGGCCTGCTTGAGGCCCATGGGGATGGCGTTCATCACGGCCTCGCGCAGCCCGGTGGCGGACAACACGCACAGGATGACGCCCTCGATCACCACCAGGCCCATGGCCTCGGGCCAGGTCATCCGGGGCGCGATCTGGTAGGCCACCATGGCGTTGATGCCCAGGCCCGCGGCCAGCGCGAGCGGCACGTTGGCGGTGATACCCATCAGCGCGGTCATGATCGCGGCGACGAGCGCGGTCACGGTGACGAGCTGCTCGACGGAGAGCTGGTTGCCGTTCATGTCCTGGGCGCCGCCGAGGATGATCGGGTTGAGCACCAGGATGTAGGCCATCGTGAAGAACGTGGCGAAGCCGCCGCGCACCTCCCGGCCGAAGGTCGAGCCGCGTTCGGAGATCTGGAAGAACGCGTCCAGGCGCCCGCGTGCGGCGGCACGACCGGGGGTGACGCTGGGTGACGGCATTGTTGAATCCTTGACTGAACGGCTTCGGGGACTCAGGGATTCTGCCTGTTCACCTTCGGGCGCGGGTTTTCGGGGTGTAACACGATGCCGCACCGTTACCGAAATGCGCTCTCTCAGCCCCCCGCCCGGTCCAGCTCGCGCAGGGCCTCGGTCACGGCCCGTAGATCCTCGTCGGTGGCCAGGCCCGCGTGGTAGAGCCGCAGCTCGGTGGCGCCGAGCCCGGCGGCGTGCGCGGCGTCGGCGGCCAGCGTGGCCGGCCGGCCGCCCATGCCGGCGACCACCGGGAAGTTCGCGGCGAGGGTGCCGCCCTGGCGTAGGTGCGGGACGAACGGGCCGAGCGCCGCGGTGGCGGCCGCGGGGCCGCCGGCGCAGGGCACCACGACGCCGTCGGCGTGGGCGAGGACGCCCGCGGGGTCGGTGCCGACGTTGGCGCCGCAACGGTGCGGGGCCGGGTCGGCGTGCAGCAGCACGCGGAAGCCGGGCGGGGCGGCGGCGCGGACGGCGGCGACCGCGGCGCGCTGGAAGGCGTCGGCCGTGGCGTCGCGCCAGCCGGCCACGGCGGCGGCCCGCCTGTCGCCGAGGAGCGCGGTGATCTCCGCCCACTCCTCCGCGCGGTCGCCCGGGGCGGGCGCGGGCCGGCCGGCGAAGACGGGGGCGAGCGCCCGGACCACGGTCTCCCGCAGCTCCTCTGGGTCGGCGTCGTGGGCGGCGTATCCGCCGCGGCAGACCTCGCAGAAGCACAGCGACATCAGATAGGCGCCGACGCCGCCGAGCGGCGCGCCGCCGATCTTGTCGTGCGCGTGCAGGTGCTCCAGGCCGTACCAGCCGCAGGACTCCAGCTCGGTGCCGCTGGTGCCGGGCCGGGCGGCCGCCTCGGCGGCCAGCGTCACGGCGTAGTCGCGCACCTCGGGGCGGGCGATGCACGGCGCCCAGGGGTAGCGGTCGCCGAACGCGTTGCGCACGGTGCTGCCCGGATGCTCCTCGCCCAGCCGGGAGTTGTGGGCGAGGATCACCCAGGAGTGCACCTCGACCCCGGCGTCGGCCAGCGCGCGGGCGGCCTCGGCGTAGGGGTCGGGGCCGGCCACCCACTCCTGCGGGCGGGGGCGCAGCTCGCGGCCGGCCCAGCGCGCCCTGTCCGGCGGGTAGTACACGGCGGAGTGCCGGGCGGTGACGATGCGGTGGCGGGGGTGGCGGGGGGTGAGGGCGCGGGTGGAGTGGTAGGCGGCGGCGAGAGTGGCCGAGCGCACGCCGAGGTCGGCGACGCGTCGGGCGGCGGCCGGGTCACCGGCGATGTCCCAGGGGTAGACGAAGGCCGCGGCGCGCATCAGCGGGTCACCAGTTCCAGGCCGCGGTCCAGCAGGGCGGACAGCTCGGCGAGATGCTCCGGCTCGGGCTCGGCCAGCGGGGCGCGGACCCCGCCGACGTCCAGGCCGCGCAGCCGTACGCCGGCCTTGACGAGGGACACCGCGTAGCCGTTGCCGCGGTTGCGCAGCTCGACCAGCGGCCGGTAGAAGCCGTCGAGCAGGCGCCACACGGTGGCCTCGTCGTCCTTCTCCAGCGCGGACCGGAAGGCGAGCGCTATCTCGGGGGCGAAGCAGAAGACGGCGGAGGAGTACAGCCGCACGCCCAGGCCCCGGTAGGCGGGGCCGGTGAGCTCGGCGGTGGGCAGGCCGTTGAAGTACTGGAACGGCGTGTCCGGCAGCTCGGCGCGGACCGCGGAGATGACGCGCTGGAGCAGGTCGAGGTCGCCGAGGCCGTCCTTGAGGCCGACGATGCCGGGGGTGCGGGCCAGTTCGACGACGGTGGCCGGGTCGAGCACGGCGTTGTCCCGCTGGTAGACGATCACCTCCAGCGGGGTGGCGGCGGCCAGTTCCCTGTAGTGGCGCAGCAGCCCGCGCGGGCCGGCGTTGACGAGGTAGGGCGGCATGGCCAACAGGCCGTCGGCGCCCGCCTGTTCGGCCGTGCCGGCGAACTCGACGGCCAGCGCGGTGCCATAGCCGGTGCCGGCGACGACGGGCACGGCGCCGGCCGCCTCCTCGACGGCGGCGGCGACGCAGGCGCCGAACTCCTCCCGGGTGAGGGCGTGGAACTCACCGGTGCCGCAGCAGGCGAAGACCGCGCCCGCGCCCGCGTCGATGCCGGCCCGGACATGGGCACGATAGGCGTCGAGGTTGAGCGATCCGTCGGCGCGATAGGCGGTCACGGGGAAGAACAGCAGGCCCTCCAGCCGGCCGGCGAGTGCTGCTTCGGTCATGCGCGTCCCTCTCCCCACCGTGCACGATTATGACTCTTGTCCATATAGCTGAACACACACGCTAGTTGAGACGCGAATCGGCGGTCAAGGAGTCGTTGACGGACCCCCGGCGACCCCCTAGGTTGTCCCCATATATGAATCATATTTAAGGATGGAGATTCGTATGTCCGCTGGTCAGCCCGCCGAACGACGCACCGTGCTGCTCACCGGCGCCGCCGGCGGCGTCGGCACCCTGATGCGCGACCTGCTCCCGCCGCGCGGGTACGACCTGCGGCTGCTGGACGTGGTTCCCGTCGAGGGCGAGCCGGGCGCGATCATCGCCGACCTCGGCGACCGCGAGGCGTTGCGGGCGGCCGTGCGGGGCACCGACGCGATTCTCCATCTCGCTGGGATCTCCCTGGAGTCCAGCTTCGAGAAGATCCTGCGCGCCAACATCGAGGGCACCTACAACCTCTACGAGGCCGCCCGCGCCGAGGGCGTGCGCCGCGTCGTCTTCGCCTCCAGCAACCACGCCGTGGGCTACACCCCCTGGCCCGAGCCGGGCGCCGCGCCGGTCCCGATCGACACCCCGCACCGGCCGGACACGTTCTACGGCCTGTCCAAGTGCTTCGGCGAGGACCTGGCCCAGCTCTACTGGGACAAGTACGGCATCGAGACCGTCTCCGTCCGCATCGGCTCCTGCTTCCCCGAGCCCACCTCGGTGCGCATGCTCTCCGTGTGGCTCAGCCCCTCCGACGGCGCCCGCCTCTTCGACGCGGCGCTGTCCGCCGAGGGCGTCGGCCACACCGTCGTGTACGGCTCCTCGGCCAACACCCGCCAGGTCTGGGACCTCTCCTCGGCCCGGTCGATCGGATACGAGCCGCGGGACGACTCCGAGCCGTTCGCCGCGAAGCTGATCGCCGAACAGGGCGAGCTCGACCCCGCGACCCGCCCCGACCACGCCCACCTCGGCGGCGCGTTCGTCACCGACCCGCCGATCTGGCCGCGCTGAACGCGCCGAACGCGCATTTCAGCGGGTGGCGAGCGCGCAGGCGCGCGCCACCCGTGCCAGGCGGTCGGCGTCCGGGCCCGCGCCGCCGGGGGTGGGGAAGCGACGCCGGACATAGCCGAACGCCAGCCCCGCGCGCGGGTCACAGAACGCCATCGACCCGCCCGCGCCGTCGTGGCCGAAGGCGTCCGCGCCGAGGTACGGCAGCCCCACCATGAAGCCCAGGCCATAGCGGCGCGGCATGTCGAGCACCAGGTCGTGCCCGGTGGAGAACGGCCGGGCGCACTCCGCCGCCGTCGCGGCGGTCAGCAGCGGCGGCAGCCCGTCCGTGCCGTGCACGGCGGCGGCGTACAGCCGGGCCAGGCCGCGCGCCGAGCCGACGCCACCGACCGAGGCCGGGCCGCCGGCCACCACCGCCGGCTCGTTGACCAGCTCCCACAGCACGGTGGGCTCCTTGTGGTGCTGGTTCCCTGCGATGCCGCCCAGGCCGTCGGGGGCGTCCGCCGACGGCTCGCCCGGGTCGGCCGGGGGCAGCACCGGGACGAAGCGGCGCTCCTCCTCCGCCGGCAGCCCGAGGAAGAAGTCGACGCCGTACGGGCGGCGTATCCGCTCCTCGTAGACCTCCCGGAGCGTCGCCCCGCTCGCCCGGCGTATCACCTCGCCGACCAGGGCGCCGACCGTCAGCGAGTGGTAGCCGAACGCCGCGCCCGGGTGCCAGTACGGCCGGTGCGGGGCGAGGCGTTCGGCGACCGCGCGGTCGTCGGTCAGCTCCGCCGGGCTGAAGCCGTCCTCGACGCCGATGGAGCCGACACGGTGCCCGGCCAGGTCGCGCACGGTCGCGGTGCCCTTGCCCTCGGCGGCGAACTCCGGCCAGTAGGCCCCGACTTCGCGGTCGAGGTCCAGCTCGCCAGCCTGCGCGAGCAGGGCGAGCACCAGGAACGCCGCGCCCTTGGTGGAGGAGAACACCCCGGTCAGCCAGTCGCCGCCGGCGTCAGGGCCGCCCCACAGATCGGCCACCGGCCAGCCGTCGACGTAGACGGCGAGCTGGGCACCGTGCCCGGCCTCCGTCTCGCGCAGCACGGCGGCGAACTCCTCGCCCAGCGGCTCGTATCCGGGCGCCACCGTGCCTCGCACCGGTATGTCCATGGGTCTCTCTCCTCGACAACTCGTCCGACTCGTCCCGGCCGGCTCAACGAATCCCGGTACGGTATCGCTCCCCGTGAGGGGCACTTCCGGCGGAGCGCTCAGCGCAGCTTGCCGGCCCCCGCCCAGGCGTTGACCAGGAACGGGACGGCACGGGGATGGTCGACCCGGCGGCGCAGCTCCGGGGTCCAGCCGGCGTCGTCGCCGAGTTGGGCGTCCGGGTTGGCCGCGTTGTGGGCGGCGAGCAGGTCGACGGGGCGGCCGTTGACGTAGTTGCCGTTCTCGGTGAGGCCGGTGCCCGCGTTCCAGCGGTGCAGGACGCTCGCCGGGTCGACGTCGGCGGGCAGCGTGAAGGCGTTGTACTCGGCGACGAGGGCGGACTCGAAGCCGATGCCGAAGCTGTAGCTGTAGCTGTACCGGGCGTCGGGGTCCTGGCGGTAGTGGTTGTTGTAGGCGTCGACCTGACCGAAACGGACACGCGGCGCGCGGTCGTTCACGTTGTGGAACAGGTTGTGGTGGAACGTGGTCCGCAGCCGGCCGCGGTCGGCGGTGACGCTGTCGCTGCTGCCCACCAGGACCGTCTTGTCGTGCTCGGTGAAGACGTTCCAGCTCACGGTCACCAGGTCGGTGCCGCGCACGATGTCGAGTTGGCCGTCGTGCTGCTGGAAGAGCCGGCCGAAGTGGCGCGGCTGCTCGGCGTCGGGGCGGCGCCCGTCGGTGAACGTGTTGTGGTCCACCCAGACATGGCGGGCTCCGTAGAGCACGAGGTTGTCGTAGTCGGAGTTCCACTCGCCGAACTCGCCGTCCGTGGGGTCCCACTGCGGGAAGCAGTCGAAGGCGTCCTCGAACGTCAGGTTGCGGATGATGACGTTCTCCTCGCCCCGCACGTCCAGCGTGGCGCCCAGCAGCCGGGCATCGCGGCCCGCGCCGATCAGGGTGGTGTTGGAGCCGACGCGCAGCACGACCCGTTCCCGCTGGCGGGCGGCGGAGGCGGCGCGGGCGTCCTCCAGCGGGCCGGACGGGTCCTTGCGGCCCCAGGTGGCGGGGTCGTAGGCGGCCAGGTAGCCGTCCAGGGTGTAGCCGTCGGTGGCGTAGTCTTCGCAAGCGAGCGGGGCGCCCGAGGCGTCGCTGTTGGCGTCGATCGTGCCGGAGATCCGGATGATCTTGGGGGTGTCGCCGCCCTCGGCCAGGGCGGTGGCCAGTTCCTCGCGGGTGCGGACGGTGAAGACGTGGTTCTCGTCCGCCGCCGCACCCCCGGTGACGGATCCCTCGGCCGAGCCCCAGCCGTCGCCGGCCGGGAGAACGGCGCGGGCCGCGCGGTCCCGGTCGTGGGCGGCGGCGGTCGTGCCCGGCAGCGCGGCCAGGCCGAGGGTGAGTGCGGCGCAGCCCGCGAAGGCAACGACGCGAGCATGACATCTGAAAGGCATCGCGGCTCCAGTGAAAAAGAAGAAGAGACTCCTGACGGACACGGGGTGTGGGGGGAACCGGGCCGGCCGCACCACCGCGCGGGCGGTGCGGCCGGGAGCCGGGCGGATCAGCCGCGCTGTTCCTGCCATTCGGCCTGCGCCTCGTTGAGGCGTTCGGCCAGGTCGTCGGCGAACTCCTGCGCGCTCATCTCCCCCAGCAGCAGCCGCTGGAAGTTGGGCTCGGTGTCCGCCTTGGTGATGTTGTTCCAGTCGGGCAGGTAGTACGGGAGCTGGACGATGGTGGTGTTCTCGTCGCTCAGCGCCGCGACGGCCGCCTGGGTCGGCGGCGCCTCGGCTATCCAGGGGTCGTCAATCGCGGCGGTGTTGCTCGGGATCGACCCGGCGGACTCGTTCCAGAGGCTGTTCATCTCGTGCGAGACGGCGAACTCGATGAACCGCCAGGCCGCTTCCTTGTTGTCGCTGGACTGGAAGAGGCCCAGCCCGTCGACCGGGTTGGACACGAACGTGTGCGCCCCGTCGTCACCGGCCGGCATCGGCAACCCGGCGACGTTCTCCGCGCCGAAGGCGGCGATGTGGTCGGTGTACGAGCCCAAATTGTGCTGGAGCATGCCGACATTGCCACCGGTGAACGTGGCGACCATGTTGGTGAAGTCGTTGTTCAGGTCGGCCTCGGGCGTGACCGTGTTGTACAGCTCGACATACCGCTCCAGCGCCGCCACGTTCTCCGGGGCGTTGACGGTGCTCTCCTCGCCCTCCCAGAACGTGTCGATGCCGGACTGCGCGTACATCATGTCCAGGGCCTGGGCGATGGAGCCCTCGCCGCCGCGGATGGTGAAGCCGAACTCGTTGTTGCCCGCGTCGGTCAGCTCATCGGCTGCGGTGAAGAAGTTGTCCCAGGTGGTGGGCGGTTCGAGCCCGGCCTGCTGGAACAGGTCGGTGCGGTACCACAGCACGCCCTGGTTGGCGGAGGTCGGCACGGAGTAGTACTCGCCCTCCTCGCCCACCGTGGCCTCGACGCCGGCCAGCATGGCGGGCATGAGCTGCTCGTCCAGGCCGCTCTCGGCGAGCCGGTCGCCGACGGGCTCCAGCGCGCCCTGGGCGACCAGGTTGGACAGGTAGGCGGTGCTGACGCCGCCGACGTCGGGCAGGCCCTCGCCGCCCTGGATGGCCGCGTCGTACTTCGACTGCACATCGGCGATCGGCACGCCCACGTACTCGACATCGATGTCGGGGTTCTCGGCCTCGAATGCGGCGATGATCTCGTTCCAGACGTCGGTGCGGACACCGCCGTTGTTGTCCCAGAACGTGATCTGGCCCGTGCCGTCGCCCTCGGCGCCCGAGCTGGTCCCGTCGTCACCGCAGGCGGTCGCGGTCGCGGCGAGAGTGAACACGGTGACCGCGGCTGCCATACCGCGTGTCAGGTGTCTTCTCATCGTGTGTCTCCCTTGACTGAATGAGAATGCGTTCGTATGGGGGTGTTCAACGTGGGGGTGCTCATGTGACCCGGAAATTCCGGAACTCGGCGGCCCCGGCGGGACCGTCGCCCTCCGGCGCGGTGGCGAACAGCGCGAGCTGCGCCCCCACCCAGCGCCACGGCGTGGCCGCGAACTCCGGCCCGGAAGCGCGGGGTTCGTCCACCACGGCGGAGAACCGGCAGCGGGCGTGCGCCGTGACCTCGATCCGCAGGCGCGCGGTGCCGCCGGGCGCCGGGTAGGGCCGGGCGGCGTCCCGTTCCCGCGTCGAGACCTGCTCCGCGAAACGGTGCACCAGGCTGACGGCGCCGTCCGGACCGCGTTCCAGACCGATCCAGCCGAACGCGTCGCCGAGCACGGCGAGTCCGGCCTTGGCCCCCGGCTCCGTCGAGTCCAGGGCCAGCTCCACCTCCACGGTGACCGGGCCGACCGGCAGCCGCTGCGCCAGCACGGCCGGCAGCAGGCGCAGGTCGTGCGCGTCGGCGGTGCGGCGGCAGGCCAGGCGCAGGCCGGCGCCGTCGTGCGGCTCCGTCCAGCCCGGCGCCGGGTTGGCCAGCCAGGACCACTGGACGCCGAACGCGCCCCCGGGGAAGTCGTCGTCCCTGGCGGGCGCGGTCGCCGGGCCGCCCGGCACCGGCAGGCGGTGCCCCGCCACCGGCTCGCCGCCCGAGCCCAGCACCGGCCAGCCGTCGCCGTCCCAGGTCATCGGCTGGAGGTGGAGGATCCGGCCGAACGCGCCGCGCTGCTGGAAGTGCAGGAACCAGTCGGAGCCGTCCGGTGCGTCGACCCACGCCCCCTGGTGCGGCCCGTTGACGTCCGTGGACCCCTGCGCCAGCACGATCCGTTCCTCGTAGGGACCGAAGAAGTCCCGCGAGCGGAACGCGCCCTGCCAGCCGGTCTCCACCGAGCCGGCCGGGGCGAAGATCCAGAACCAGCCGTCGCGCCGATAGAGCTTGGGTCCCTCCAGCGTGAACCAGCCCGGCAGCGCGTCGCCGTCGACGATGACCGTGCCCGCGTCGAGGAGCTCGGTGGCGTCCGGGCTCATCCGGTGCCCGGTGAGCCGGTTCTTGATCCCGGAGCGGGACCTGGCCCAGCCGTGCACCAGATAGGCCCGGCCGTCCTCCGTCCACAGCGGACACGGGTCGATCAGGCCCTTGCCGGCCTTCAGCAGCAGCGGCGGCGACCAGGGGCCGGTGATCTCCGGCGCGCTGATCCGGTAGATCCCGTGGTCCGGGTCACCCCAGAAGATCCAGAACCGGCCGTCGTGGTGGCGCAGCGACGGCGCCCACACGCCGCAGTCGTGGCGCGGCACGGCGAACGCCTCGGCCGGCTCCAGGCGTTCCAGCGCGTGGCCGATGATCTCCCAGTGGACCAGGTCCCGGGAGTGCAGCAGCGGCAGGCCGGGCGCCCGGCCGAAGCTGGAGGCCGTGAGGTAGAAGTCGTCCCCCACCCGGATCGCGTCGGGGTCGGACCAGTCGGCGGCCAGCACGGGGTTGGAGTAGTGGCCGGTCATGAGCGGGCTCCCGCGTGGTGGGCCCAGGGCGCGCCCAGCTCGGAGTAGAGGGCGAGGTCGCGCGCGCCGTCGGCGGTCAGGGCGTCGATGCCGGGGATGACGCGGCGCGGGCCGCGCTCGCCGGGCTCGGTGATCCAGGCGTCGGCGGGCAGTTCGACCGGCTCGGGCGCGGTGCGCACCGCCTCGACAAGCCGGGTGAACGCGCCGGTGCGCTCCAGCGGAACGACCAGCGGCGTGCCCTCGCGCAGGTGCGCGACGAGGTTCTCCAGCAGGTCGGTCCGCCCGTGCCGGGTGGTCTCCGGGCTGTGCCCGTCGCGCTCCAGGAGCACCCGGTCGGCCTTGTACCAGAACGTGATGCGCCCGGCGTCGCCGTGCACCACGACATAGGGCTCGCCGGGCTGCTCGGCCGCCAGCGTCACGGCGGTGACGATCGGCCGGCCGGAGGTGGTGCGGATGCGGGCGCACGAGGTGTCGTCGGCGGCGATGTCGTTGACCCGGTACAGCTCCAGGTCGATGGACTCGATGTCCTCCGCCCGGTCCGAGCCGTCGATGCGCAGCGCGGTGGCGACCGCGTGGGCCAGCGGGTTGGTGAGCACGCCGTCCACCACGTCGCGGCCGTTCAGCCGGCGGTGCCCGCCCCAGGGCGCGCGCTGCCAGTACGCCTCCTCGCGCACCCACGCGCCGGCCGCGCCGATGCCGCGCACGCTGCCGATGGCGCCGTCGGCGATCAGCTCCCGGATCTCGCCGATGGCGTGCGAGCCCAGCGACTGGAAGCCGATCTGGCAGACGGTGCCGTACCGTTCGACGGCCTCGGCGAGCTCGGTGAACGCGGCGAACGACGGGGTGGGCGGCTTCTCCAGCAGCAGGTGCACGCCCAACCGGGCGGCGGCGTGGCCGAGTTCGGCGTGGGTGTGGATCGGGGTGCACACCACCGCGGCCTCGGCGCCGGTGCGTTCCAGCAGCCCGGGCAGGTCGTCGGACTGCTCGGGCCGGCCGAGCCCGGCCAGCTCCGCCTCGTCCAGCGGCTGGAGTTCGCAGACGCCGACGAGCCGGACCAGGCCCTGGGTGGTGAGGCGGCGGATGTTGGCCAGGTGCCAGTGGCCGTGGCCGCGGGCACCGGCCAGCACGATGGGCAGGGGCTCGGTCATCCCTTCACCGCCCCCGCGCTGAAGCCGGTGATCAGCCACTTCTGGATGAAGGCGAACACCAGGACCACGGGCACCGCGGCGATCACACCGCCGGCGGCCAGCGCGCCGAGGTCCACGCTGTCGGAGCCGATCAGCGTGTTGAGGCCGACCGGAATCGTCTGCTTGTCCTGCGAGTTGAGGAACATCAGCGCGAACAGGAAGTGGTTCCAGCTATGCACGAAGGCGAACGAGCCGACGGCGATCAGACCCGGCCGCAGCAGCGGCAGCACGATGGCGAGGAACGCCCGCAGCCGGGAGCAGCCGTCCACCCAGCCGGCCTCCTCCAGCGAGACCGGCACGTTTCTGATGAAGCCGCTGATCAGGATCATCGACAGCGGAAGCTGGAAGACCGTCTCGGCGAGGATCACGCTCCACATGGAGTTCAGCATCTGAAGCTCGCGGAAGATCTCGAACAGCGGGACGAGCATCAGCGCGCCGGGGATGAACTGCGAGCACAGCAGCGCCAGCATGAACGGCATCCGCAGCCGGAACTTGAAGCGGGCCAGTGCGTAGCCGCCGGACAGCGCCACCAGCATCGTCATCAGCATGGAGGCGATGCCCACATAGGTGCTGTTGAGGAAGTACGTGTCGAAGCTGCGCTCGGTCCACACCTTCTCGAAGTGCTGGCCGGTCATCGGCCAGGGCACCAGCGAGTCGGAGCCGGGCTCGCGCAGCGCGAACAGCAGCATCCAGTAGAACGGGATGAGCGTGAACAGCAGGTAGAGGCCCAGCGGCAGGAAGATCTGCCAGCGCGGCGGCTGGTCGAGGGACCGGCGGCGGCGCTTCGCCGGAGGGGCCGGAGGGGCGGACGCGGGCACCGTGTCCCGGTCGATGACTGCGGCGGTCACTTGTCGTCGCCTCCGAACTTGCTCAGGCGCAGGTAGAGGATCGAACAGAAGAGGAGGATCACGAAGGCCACGGTGGTCAGCGCGGCGGCGTAGCCGAACTCGTTGCCGTCGATTCCGGTCTGGGCGACATACAGCGGCAGCGTCGTCGTCTCGCCCGCCGGGCCGCCGTTGGTCAGGGTGTAGAGCAGGTCCACGTTGTTGAACTCCCACACCGCGCGCAGCAGCGTGGACAGCACGATCGCGTCCTTCAGGTGCGGCAGCGTGATGTGCCAGAACTGCCGCAGCCGGCTCGCCCCGTCCACGGAGGCGGCCTCGTAGAGATCCTTCGAGACCGACTGGAGGTCGGCGAGGATGAGGATCGCGAAGAACGGGACGCCGCGCCACAGTTCGGCGAGGACCGCGCCCCAGAAGACCGTGCCCGGGTCGGACAGGATCGAGGTGCCGTACTCACCGATTCCCGCGTCGGCCAGATAACGGCTCAGGCCGGTGGAGGGGTTGTAGATCAGCAGCCAGATGGTGGAGGTGAGCACGCCCGAGACGGCCCAGGGCGAGAACACCAGCGCGCGGGCCACGCCCCGGCCGATGAACGTCTGATTGATGATCAGGGCCAGGATGAGGCCGAAGATCAACTGGAGTCCGACCTCAACGACGACCCAGCGAGCGCTAAAGAGCAGGGTGTCCCAGAAGAACGGGTCGTCGGTGAAGATCTCCTTGAAGTTGTCCAGTCCGGCGAAGCCGTTCCGCCAGGGCTTGGTGACGTTGTAGTTCCGAAGGCTGTAATAGAGGACGCTGAGCATCGGGTAGGCGATGAAGCCCAGCATCAGCAGCCCCGCGGGGGCAATCAGCAGGTAGGGCAGGGAGCGTGGGGTGCTTCCGCCACGGCGGCGCCGCGGGGGCCGGGTCCGTTCCTTGACGGCGACGGCCATTCCGCATCTCCGTTCTCAGCTTGGCGGACCGCGTGTTAAGCGCTTTCCGCATGGTGGTGAACGAGCCCGGATGTGGACTGTCCCGGGGGTGGGTCGACCTAGGCCCTGTCCGGTCGGTCTTGCCGGGCCCGCGCCGCCATACACGGCACCTCGCTGCTCCCCCAGACTTCGTCTGGGAGGTGCCCCCAGCCGAATCGCCCAAGTACGGACAAGTACGAGTGGCGATCCGGCGCCTTGCGGGGGGTACCTCCCAGGTCCCCAAGGGCCTGGGGGAGCCAAGGGCTGATCCGACAAGACCAACCGGACAGGACCTGACGGCCTCGTTAGCCCGCGTAGGGCTCGGGGACCTCTCCCGGTCGGGAGAGGAAGGCGAAGTCGCAGCCGGTGTCGGCCTGGGTGATGTGCTGCTCGTACAGGGCGCCGTAGCCGCGGCCGTAGCGGGGTGGGGGTGGCTGCCAGGCGGCGCGGCGGCGGGCGAGTTCGTCCTCGGACACCTCCAGGTGGAGGGTGCGCTGGGTGACGTCGAGGGTGATGAGGTCGCCGGTGCGGACCAGCGCGAGGGGGCCGCCGATGTGGGACTCGGGGGCGATGTGCAGGACGCAGGCGCCGTAACTGGTGCCGCTCATCCGGGCGTCGGAGAGGCGGACCATGTCGGTGACGCCCTGCTTGAGGAGGTAGTCGGGGATGGGCAGCATGCCGTACTCGGGCATGCCCGGCCCGCCCAGCGGGCCCGCGCCGCGCAGCACCAGCACGCTGTCCGGGGTGATGCCCAGGGCGGGGTCGTTGATGGTGGCCTGCATGGTGCGGTAGTCGTCGAAGACCACGGCGGGGCCGGTGTGCTTGAGCAGGTGCGGCTCGGCCGAGATGTGCTTGATGACCGCGCCGTCCGGGGCGAGGTTGCCGCGCAGCACCGCGAGCCCGCCCTGCTCGGCCACCGGGTTGTCCACGGTGCGGATGACCTCGTCGTCGTGGACCAGGGCGCCGGCGAGCTGTTCGCGCATGGTGGGGTGGGCGATGGTGGGCCGGTCCAGATGCAGCAGGCCCTCCGCACCCAGGCGGGCCAGGAGGCCGGGCAGGCCGCCGGCGTAGTGGAAGTCCTCCATCAGGAACCGGCCGCCGGGGCGGATGTCGGCCAGCACCGGGACGCGGCGCGCGATGCGGTCGAAGTCCTCCAGCCCCAGCGGGATGCGGGAACGCCCGGCCATGGCCGTGAGGTGGATGACGGCGTTGGTCGAGCCGCCCAGCGCCAGCACCGTGGTGATGGCGTCCTCGAACGCCTCCCGGGTCAGGAAGCGCGACAGCGTCGCCCCCTCGCGAACGAGCTCCACCACCCGCAGTCCCGCGGCGGCGGCCATCCGGCTGTGGCCGGAGTCCACGGCCGGAATGGCGGCGGCACCGGGCATGGTCACGCCCAGGGCCTCGGCGGCGGAGGTCATGGTGGAGGCCGTGCCCATGGTCATGCAGGTGCCCGGGGAACGGGCCAGGCCGCATTCCAGCTCGGCCAGTTCCCGGTCCCCGATCCGGCCGGCGCGCTTCTGGTCCCAGTACTTCCACATGTCGGTGCCGGAGCCCAGGGTCTCGCCGCGCCAGTGCCCGCGCAGCATCGGCCCGGCCGGCACGAACACGGTGGGCAGATCGACGCTGGCCGCGCCCATCAGCAGCGCCGGGGTCGTCTTGTCGCAGCCGCCCATCAGCACCGCGCCGTCCACCGGGTAGGAGCGCAACAGCTCCTCGGTCTCCATCGCCAGGAGGTTGCGGTAGAGCATCGGGGTGGGCTTCTGGAAGGTCTCCGACAGGGTGGCGACGGGGAACTCCAGCGGGAACCCGCCCGCCTGCCATACCCCGCGCTTCACGGCCTCGGCGCGCTCCCGCAGATGCTGGTGGCAGGGGTTGATGTCGGACCAGGTGTTGAGGATCGCGATCACGGGCTTGCCCATGTGCTCCTCGGGCAGGAACCCCAACTGGCGGGTGCGGGCGCGGTGGCTGAACGACCGCAGTCCGTCGGTGCCGTACCACTGGTGACTCCGCAACACCGGAGCACCGGCCTCTTCGTTGGTGGGCCGGTCGGTTTCGTTGGTGGGCTGGTCGTTCACCGCGCCTCCCATTCACGCACGATCGCCGCGACCGTCTGCCGCTGGTCCTCGGGCAGTTCCGAACTGGGCGGTCTGATGTCGCGGCGGCACAGGCCGAGCGCCGCAAGCGCTTCCTTGACGACCGTGACGTTGTTGGCCGACTGCCGCTCGGCGCGCAGTTCTTCGAAGGGGCGGATCAGCTCCCACACCTTCATCGCCGCCGGGTAGTCACCGGCGCGCAGGGCGTGCAGCATCTCGATCGACACCTCCGGCACGACATTGACCAGCCCGGAGGTGAACCCGGTGGCGCCGCACGCGAAGTAGGCCGGCGCGGACAGCTCGGCCAGCCCCGCCACCCACACGAAACGCTCCAGACCCGCGTCCCGCGCCACGGCGGCGAACCGCACCGGGTCCGGCACCGCGTACTTCACCCCGATCACGTTCGGGCACGCGTCACCGAGCCGGGCGATGTGCGAACCCTCGATCGCCGGATTGCGGATATAGGGAACAACACCCAGCTCGGGCACCGCCGCCGCGATCGCCCGGTGGTACTCCACCCAGCCCTCGCCGGAGACATAGGGGTGAACGGGCTGGTGGACCATCACCATCCCGGCCCCCGCCTCCCGCGCGTGCACGGCGGCGGCCACGGCGGTCGGCACCTCCTGCCCCACCCCGGCCAGAATCTGCGCGCCCCCACCGGCCTCGGCGACGGTCAGCTCGACCTCCACCCGCCGCTCCTCCGGCGTGAGCGAGTAGAACTCGCTGGTGTTGCCGTTCGGGGTCAGCGCCCGCACACCGGCGTCCAGCAGCCGCCGGACCAACGCCCGGTAGACATCCCGGTCCAGCCGGTCCTCGGCGTCGAACGGGCTGACCGGAATGGCCACCACATCCGCAAGCGCCGCACGCTGAGCGGTGAAGTCGTTCATGCCCTCTCCTCGTCTCCCCGTCCGTCCCGCTGCTTGTCCAGGGGCGGCTGCCCGTCCGGGGACGGGAAGGCCCGGTGGACAAAAGCCTCGATGTGTTCCCGCAACAAGTCGGCCGCCGCCTTCGCGTCGCCCTCCTCGGCCCGGGCCAGGATCGAACGGTGCTCGTCCGCCTCCCGCTCCCAGGTGGGCCGCGCCTGCCACGCGACGGAGGACACCAGGGCCGCCTGGTCGCGCAGGTCGTCCAGCATCCGCGCCAGCAGCGGGTTGCCGCACGGCAGATACAGGGCGCGGTGGAAGTCCCGGTTCGCCAGGGAGCGTTCGGCCGCGTCGCTCGCGGCGTCCGCCCGCTCCAGCGCGGCGTGCGCGGCCTCAAGGCCGGCGCCCGAGACCACCGACCGGCGCACCGCCTCGGGTTCGAGCAGCAGCCGGACGTCGTAGACGGAACGGACCATCTCCGCGTCCACGGTGCGCACCGAGGCGCCCTTGTACTCGCTCATCACCACCAGCCCCCGCCCGGCCAGCGTCTTCAGCGCCTCCCGCACCGGCGTCTTCGACACCCCGAACCGGGCGGCCAACTCCGTCTCCACCAAGGGAGAACCAGGAGCCAGCCCACCCGTGAGGATCGCGTGCGTCACATGCTCCAGGACGAACTGCGTCCGGGAAGGAATCGGCACCGGCGCGGCACCGGACAGGGGAGCGTTCATACTCGGGACGGCCCTCAAAGATCTCGCATATGGCATCTCGTATATGACATATGGCGTACGACGTGCGGTGCGCACGAAGGTAGGTGGGCGCCCGGGCCACGTCAACGGTTCTGACAAACCCCGTGAAAATTTGCGGGAGCGCGCCCATCCCCCGGCGGACACCTCCGCCGGGGGATGGGCTGTGGGGGGGTGGAGGGTGAGGCTCAGCTACAGGTGTTGCGGCTGGTGTTGTTCAGGGTGAGGTTGCGGTACACCACGTTGGTGCCGCAGGGGCTCTCGCGCAGCGACGAGTTGGTGAAGGTGATGTTCTGCACCGTGATGTCCCGGTTGCCCGGGAACTCGGTGCGCGCGGCCAGCCGGAACTCGCCACCGCCCGAGACGCTGCCGCTCTGGGCGGCGAGGTTCACGTTGTAGCAGTTCTCGATCAGCACCGAGTTGTTGCCGGTGTTCGACAGGGTGATCCGGTCGATCACGGCGCCGCCGCTCTCCGAGACGCAGAAGATGCCGCGCCCGCCGCCCCGGGCGATGACCTCGCCGACGCGGATGTTGGTCGGGTAGCTGCCGCCGATCCGGCCGTTGCGGTTGGCCATGCGGAACGCGGCGTAGCCGGTGCCCGCGCCAGTGCCCTCGCCGTCGACGCGCGAGATGGTGGCGTTGATCGTGTCGTTGAGCAGCAGGCCGGACTCACCGGTGTTGCGGGCGGTGACGGTGCCGATGGTCAGGCCGTCCACGCCATAGGTCTCCACGCCGTGGCTGCCGCTGCCCGACACATAGACGTTGTCGATGCGGACGTTGCGGGTGCGCACGTTGCGGTTGGCGTGGTTGTCGATCCGGATGCCGAGGCCGCCGGACATCTGGAGGTTGATCTGGCCCATGGTGATGTTGGTGCCGTTGCGCACGAAGATCGCGAAGTACGGGGCACCGGTGATGTTGACGTTCTGGATCTCCACGTCCCGGGTGTTCTGGGTGCGGATGGGCGCGTGGTTGGCGCCGATGGACCCGGTCACGCTGATCGTTCCGCAGACGTCGAGCACGGTGTAACTGGGCAGGTCCAGCGACTGGTTGCCCGGCACGCTGCCGGAACCGCGCACGACGACCCGCGCCTTGGAGGTGCGGCCGGCCGGCAGGCTGTTCACGGCGGCCCGCATCGCGGAGAGCATGTCGGTGCCCGAGTAGCCCGGGGCGGTCCAGGTGTTGCCGTTGCGAACGGCCTCGGCCTGGTACGAGCCGTCACCGCAGGCGAGCGCGCCGACATCGGCGCCCTGGGCGACACCGGCCGACCCCGTCAGCGTCGCGGCGGCGGTGACCAGCGAGATGATTCCGGAAAGAAGTGCGGCTCTGCGTCCCATCGTGTCGCTCCTGGTGGGGGGTTGAGTTAAGGGAACAGGGCTGACCACGCGCCGCCGGGGCTGACCACTCCTGACCACCGTGAATCGATTCATAACCGACCCGTCCTTGACCAGGGATGTGATGGCGCCCGAGGGGAAGGTGCGCGAAGCGCCCGTGGCGGCTCGGGAAAGCGCTTGCGATCACTGGGAGTATTCCAACGCTTCCATGAACGCGTCAATAACCGTGCGCGGACGGCTTCGAGGCGGCCCCCCGCTCCCCGGCCGGCACCCGCCCAACGGGCCCGTCCCGACCAGGAGTCGGGCCGCCGTGGGCCTGCCCCACCGCCCGTCATTGCCGAGGACGTCGTTCAGTCATGTGCTGACCCGGCCACGATCGCGCCCCCGCATGCGCGGCTCGGCAGTCGGAGACGCCGCCGCATCCGACGCCGGGCCTCCACCCGGCGGAACCGGCCCGCGACCGAGCCGCCAACGGGCGGCGGCATCGGCGTGTCTGGCGGTACCGGACGGCCTCCCGAGCGCGGAGGCGACCGCCCGCGTCAGAGAGAGGATGCTGTGCCGGCCGGCTTCACCCATGCGACGCCGGGCGCTGATTCCAGGTACACCGTCTGAGCTTCCGGGGTAACGCGGATACGGAACGCGGTCACGCCTGGCGAGCCTTGCTCGCGCCATTCTCCGATGGCGCGTTCCGCCGTGTCCCACATCCGCAGAGGGCCGCCCTGCCGAACGGTGTATCCCTCGTCGCCGCTCCCGGAAACCGCCGCGAATGACCCTGATTCCGGGTGCAGGAAGTAGTCACTTGGGGGTTCTCCGGCGAGGCTTACACCGCCGATGAGTGAAAGTCCGTCCATGGTGTTGTCGATGATGAACCGCGCCGTCCAGTCGTGGGCGATGTCACCACCGAGGTGGGTACGCCGCCGCTCTCCATCGTCCGGGCCGGGGATGTCGAGGTTCGATTCGGGCTTTTCTTGCCGCGCACGCATGAACGACGCCTCGGAGATGAACGCACCTTCGGCCGTCCCGTCTCCCGTTCGTGTGAGTTTCGCAAGTCCGGAGGACCAAAGACCGCCCCGAAGCGTGGTGAGGATTATTCCGCCGGGCCTGGTTTGGTTTACCCATTCCTGCCGTACGCGTGTGACGCCGCATGTCGCGATGACGCGATCATAGGGAGCGCTGTCCGCGTAGCCTTTTCTGCCGTCCGCCACTACGACGTCCACCTGATAGCCACATCCCCACAACGCATGCCGCGCGCTCGCGGCGACATCGGGGTCCGTCTCGACAGTGGTGATGTTCTCGACCCCGATACGGTGGGCGAGGAGACCGGCGTTGTAGCCGGTACCGGTGCCGATCTCCA
Organism: Streptomyces litchfieldiae; assembly: GCF_031845365.1. Lineage (NCBI taxonomy): Bacteria > Bacillati > Actinomycetota > Actinomycetes > Kitasatosporales > Streptomycetaceae > Streptomyces > Streptomyces litchfieldiae. Next base: position 132,062 of record NZ_JAVREL010000011.1, on the reverse strand, counting down.
GAACTGCGTTTCCGTCCTCCACGTCGAGCGCTTCCAGCATGTCGACCATGAGGGACGGCAGCGTTGACGAAGACGATGGCTGCCGGGCGATGGTGCCGGTGATGTCACGCGGCACGACAGTTCCGGCAATCTGCGTCACCAATGACTCATCCGCGTAACACAGACTGAGCCAGCCTTCCGAATACTCGTCGGGCAGGACGGGCGCGTATGCAGTCGGCGACGAGCCCGGGACGGAACGAAAGAAACCGCCACTCAGGAACTTATGACGCGGCACCGCCTCCACGGCTGCCTGCCACTGGGGCGACTTCAGATGTCCGGCTTCGGAAAGCCGATCGGCGAGCTGCCGTCGCAATCGCGCCGCCGACTTCTCCGGGTCGGTCATGATGTGGCGCCTCTCTCAAGTAGGTCAGCAAATGCCGAGATCATGGCCAGTCCCGTTTCTTTCTCCAACCACGCCCATTGCCCAGAAGGATTGCATTCCAAGAACATCCATTGACCGTCGGAGGTCAGAGCGAAATCGAATGCGCCGAAGACGAGACCGAAACTCTTGAGGTACGCGAACAACGCCGCTGCCACGTCCGGCGGCGTGTCGACCACCGTATACGTGTGCCGACCGTAGGTTGTGCGCCAGTCGAGAGCTTCCGAGTCGATGCGCACGGAAAAGACTCTCTCGCCGATGACGGTCGTCCGGATGTCGGCCACCTTGGGAACGATGACTTGCAGAAGGTGAGCCGTGCCGGCGATGTCGTCGTCGATCTCCTCGGGCGCCACCGGAGCGACCTCGACGGAGCAGGAGACGCCGTCTCGCAGGTAGAGCGGAACATGGAGCGGCTTGTAGAGAACCGGCCCGTACCTCTTGGCGAACTCCCTGGCAGCCGCAGGCTCGTTGGTGACCATGGCGAATCCGGAGCGCACGGCTGCGGCAAGGCCGGCGGGCTTGAACTCGGCATCCCCGATGCGGTTCGGATGGTTCACGTAAAGACAGTCGGGCAGGGATGCCAGAACACCGCCGAGCCCGTAGCGCGCTTGCCCCACGGCGAACCGTGCGTCTTGTTCCGACAGGTGCGGGAACGAGAAACCGGAAGGACGACGGTACAGCAGAGATCGCGCGTCTTCGAGGCGCATCTCCCGTGTAGTGGTCGTCAACCTACCTTCCCAGCTTGCCCGATGAATGTGGGCGGAGAAGGACAGAAGGGCGGGGAAGTCCCCGGAGTCGAACCGCACGACCGGGACCCCCCGGTCGTGCAGCTCGGCAATCACGAGATCAGTGGTGGCGTCATCCAGGTTCGTGATGACGACCACCGGGCGGGACGCGTGTCTCACTGGTCGTTGTCGTTCCCCTTGTCCTGGTCCCCACCTGCGGGACCACCGGGTCCGGAACCGTCGCTCGGGTTGCCGGTACCGGTCGGCGGGGTGGTGCCCGTGCTGGTGCCGTGCTTCGGCGCGTCCAGCACGGCGCCGCTGGCGTCCAGATAACGCGTGGTCTGTGTCTCGGGGTCCAGCACGGCCTGAGCGAAGTCCACCGAACCGCTGGCCGGATACGGCGCCATGCGCCGCACTCCCCACGGACGACGAGTGGCAAGGCCGTTCGGTAACGGGGCGCTGGTCGGCAACCGGTCTGAGTGAGCGAACACCAGATCTCCTTCGTCGGTCGGATCTACCCGCACGTGGCGCAGCCCTCAGGAGGCGGGCCGATGGGAGCCGTGTCCCGCTCAGTACAACGCGGCGCATGGGTGCGGCGGCACCGTGGAGCACGGAGAGAGTCGTAAAACCCATAAAACCGGAAGCGAAGCGGACGAGTCGCCAAGCGCCGGGCGCACCACCCCCTCGTAAGACTGCCCAAGTCACGGTTTCTTGGCCCGGGTTGCCAGAATGCCCCGCGTACGTTCCAGCAGTTCCTTGGCACACGGAGCGCTGGAATGTGGACGGAGCAAGGCCCGCATAGTGGCGATGCGATCGTCTGCGCGTGCCGAATCAACAAACGGATAGTCGTCGAGGACCCGATCCCACGTAGCGCAAGCTGCCTCAAGTTGCCCCAACTCCAACTGCCGTTCCGCGAGGAAGGAGTCCAGGCGAACGCGGGTGCGTCGGCGAGTCGGGTCCCGGAGTCGGGAGGCCAGGTGCAGGGAAGACACGCTGCCGGCGATATCCCCCAGGGCATAGCGGACCTGTGCGGTGTGATATGCCAATGTCGAGGGGCCGTAGCCGCCGAAGGTCCGAGTGCTGGACTCCGCCTGATCCACTGCTACTTCAGTCTCCCTGAGGCTCCGAAGTGCGGCAGCGCGGTCACCGGCGACGGCGCACGAGTGTGCCACCTGCCCGGACATGAACGCCCGAAGTCGCGGGCCGGTGTTCGGCGCGGCCGACGCAGACGCGTTTGCCAGGCGAAGGGCTGTACTGCCATGCCCCAGATCGACTGCCTGCACGGACATGCCCCGGAGGATGTGACAGTAGGTGCGATGGTCTCCGGCGGCCCCGGCCAGTTGCAGTCCCTTCACGTAGTAGCGCTGGGCCAGGCCATGGAGCCCTTCGTCCACGGCCATCCACCCAGTGAGGTAGGAGAGGAACGCAGCGGCGGAGTAAACGGCGTTCCGGACCTCTGTTGATGCGTCGGCACGGAGTAGCGGACCAACGGTGTTCACCAGGAAGGAGGCTGTCATCGGGCGCGCGTGCCGACCGCCGAACTGGTCGTCAAGCTCCGACAGTCTTCCGGTCATGGCCTCCACGACTTCGACGTCGGCCCTACCGATACGCCGGGCGTGACCGGACACCGCGAACTCCATCCGGCTGACCACGTCTGGCCACCCGGGTACGGTCAGAGCGACGGAGAAGAGCCCAGCACTGAGGGCGCCCCTGCGGGACGGGTCCATGTCGATCCTCCCAAGCTCAATCAGTTCCTCCACGGTACTGAAGTTGGGGGCGGTGGGCTGGTCTTCGCATCTGGGGATTCCCGCCTCCTCATACGTGACGGGACGGCTCAACTTCCGGGCCAGAGCCTCCAAGATGCACGGGCGCATCTCCGGGCGCGGCGTTGTCCCATTCATCCACTGACTGACCGAGGGCTGGCTGCATCGCTGCTCCATGCGCCACGCGGTTCACCACTGCGGCGAACTGGGTGATGGACAGCCCCGTCGCCTTGATGAGGCGCCGTAGGGAAGTGTTCGGCTGCCCCTTCGTCATAGCAGCTCCTGCATAGCTTTTATAGATCGGCCCTGCGACAGCGGTGCCGCGAACGGGGCACCGCCGGTTGGCTATACGTGAGCAGTCGGACACACAAGGCTAGCGCCCCTGGTAGGCGCTTCGTGACCGACCCCGAGGAACGGCCCCCCGCGGCCTCCCTACAAGGCCCGGGGGTCGGCCAACCTGAAGCTGAATGAAGGCAGGTCGACATGAAACAGAGTAGCGATTCCGCTCGCCCAGGTGGAGGGAGAAGCGATCAGCAGAACTCCGACGGTCCCCGTGATACCACCAGCGAGACACCGGCCGAGTGTTCTTCGTCCGAGTGCCCGGATTGCCACGTGCCCCTGTGGCCGGAGGCGAAGCATTCCTGCTGGCCTGCAACGGCCGCCCATCGTTCCTTCTGACACAGAGAGAATGACTATGGCCTCTCATCCCGCGTACCGCATAGCCACCCCGGCGTCCCATGTCCTGATCTCTGTTGAGGTGGACGTCCGCAGTATCCGGCGCGGCGATCAGTTGACGATCGGTGGGCAGATATTCACCGTGGTCGACATGGTCCAATTGGCGCCTGACCGCAAGCGGTTGATGTTCTCCGGTGGGGAGACATTCATGATGACGCGGAACACGGTGTTGTGGGCCTCCCGCCGCTTCGATCCCCGGTTGCGGAGGTGGGCGGGACGGACGGCCTAGCCTCGCCGGGCACAGCCGTCGCCGCCGGAACGGTCCCGGCGGGCCGGGTCGGCCCGCCGCGTCGCGGCCCCGGAGCCGCTCAATGAGTGGCCGCGTGCGATTGACGCCCTTAGGGTGCCGATCATGGCTTGTCGCATTTCCGAACTGATCATCCCCAGCCGGGACCCGCAGCGACTGGCGGAGTTCTGGTGCGAGGTGCTCGGCTTCATCGTGCTCGGCACCGAGAACGACGGCTCGGTGGAGATCGGACCGCGGGAAGGGTTCGGCGGATTGCAGCCGACTCTGTTCTTCAGCGCCACGACGGAGCCCAAGGCGGGCAAGCTGCGGCTGCACTTCGACGTCAACGCCACCGACCGCGATCAGGACGCCGAACTCGACCGCCTCCTGAAGCTGGGGGCGCGCCCGGCCGACGTCGGCCAGACCGGCGAGGAGTCCTGGCACGTCCTGGCCGACCCCGAGGCAACGAATTCTGCCTCCTGCGAACCCGCCTGAGCTGAGCACCGGCCCGCGCACTCCAGCGGCGCCGCCGGGCCGGGGGCCGAAGCGGGCGGTGTGGTGCGGCGACCGCCTGTGAAACGCCGCGTCCGGGCCGGGCCGCGCGCGGTCACCGACCGGTCTTCACGCCCGGGCGGTGGGCGAAGGCGCCCCGGTAGGCGGCCGGGGTCATGCCGATCTGGCGGCTCAGGTGCTGGCGGAGCGACTCGCCGGAGCCGAGGCCGCTGCGGCGGGCCACATGGTCGACGGTGAGGTCGGTGGTCTCCAGCAGCTCGCGGGCCCGCAACAGCCGCTGCTGGAGCAGCCATTGGAACGGGGTCACACCGGTCTCGGCCGTGAAGCGGCGGGTCAGGGTCCGCACGCTGACCTTCGCCTGGCCGGCCAGGTCGTGCAGAGAGATCGGCCGGTCCAGGTGCCGCAGTGCCCAGATGCGGGCCGCGTCCAACGAGGAGTCGGTCTCGGCCGGCAGCGGGGTCTGCACGAACTGCGCCTGCCCGCCGTTGCGCACCGGGGTGACGACGGCGGCGCGCGCCGCCGCGTTGGCCGCGGCCGCGCCGTAGTCGCGGCTGATCAGGTGCAGGCACAGGTCGATCCCGGCGGCCGAGCCCGCGCCGGTGACGATCCGTCCGTCCTCGGCGAACAGCCGGTCGGCGTCCACGCGCACCGCGGGGAAGGCGCGCCGCAGTTCCTCGGCCAGGGCCCAGTGGGTGGTGGCGACACGGCCGTCGAGGAGCCCGGCCTGGGCGAGGACGAAGGCTCCGCTGCAGATGGAGGCAACGCGCTTGCCCGCGGCGGCCGCCTCCCGCAGGGCGTCCAGCGCGGCCGGCTCGGCGTCGTGCCGGCTGGCGGTCGAGGGGACGATCACCGTGTCCGCCGCCGCGACCGCCTCGAGGCCGTGCCGAATCACCACCTCGATACCGCCGGAGGCGGCGACCACGCCGGGGGTGGCGGTGCACACCGTCACCTCGTAGCCGGGGCGTCCGCCGAGCTCGGCGGCGCCGAGCAGCGTCTCCGGCATGGACAGGTCGAAGGGCTTGACCGCGGGGACGGCCAGGACGGCGACACGATGGGGCATGGCCAGATCCTTGGAGCTCATGGCATTCAGGCCACTGACTCTACCTCGCGGCCGCACGGCAGAGTTGGGCGAGCGGCCGGGCCCCCGCGCACCGCGTTTCCCCCTTCCGGGAAACGTTCCACCTTTCAGGGAAAACGGAGAACACCGTCATGGCTGAACGAGTCGTCATCGGGGCGGGCGCGACCGGAATCGCGACCGCGAGGCAACTGGCCGACAGCGGCGAGCGAGTCCGCCTCATCACCCGGAGCGGCAGTGGGCCCGACCACCCCGGCATCGAACGGCTCGCCCTGGACGCGGGCCACACCGACGAGCTGGCCGACGCACTGGCCGGGGCGACCACGGTCTTCAACGCCGCCATGACCGCCTACCACACCTGGCCGGAGACCATGCCGCCGTTGTTCGCCTCCATCCTCGCCGCGACCGAGCGGGCCGGGGCCGATTACGTGATGCTCGGCAATCACTACGGCTATCAGCGGACCACCGGGCCGGTCACCGAGCGCACCCCGCTGGCCCCGCACACCCGAAAGGGCCGGGTGCGGGCCGAGTTGTGGCGGCAGGCCAAGAACGCCCACGACGAGGGGCGGCTGCGGGTCACCGAAGTGCGCGCCGGCCAATACCTGGGCCCGGGCGCGGTCTCGGCGTTCACGCTGCTGGTCGCGCCCCGGGTCCGCGACGGCGAACTGGCTCTCGTCCACGGCAACCCCGACGCGGCGCACTCGTTCTCGTTCACCGAGGACGTCGCGGCGGCGCTGGTGGCGGTCGGCGGCGACGAGCGGGCCTGGGGACGGGCCTGGCACGCCCCGGTCATCACCACGACCCTGCGCCAGGCCGCGACCGACTTCGCCGAACTCCACGGAGCGCCCGAACCGCGGCTGGAGCCGCTCACCGAACGGGATATGGCGCTGCTGTCCTTCGCCGATCCCGTGTGGCGGGAGTTCGCCGAGATGAGCTACATGTCCGAGCGTCCCTTCCTCGTGGACGACAGCGATATCCGCGACACCTTCGGGCTCAAGCCCTCGACGCTCACCGAAGCGCTGGCGGCGTGACGCGGCGGTGGGCGGGCCGGAACTCCCGGCCCGCCCACGCCGGACAGAGCGTCACATCGACACTCGACCTACTGATCCGACCCCACCAGGACGAATGAGAAGTCCTGTTTCGTCCTGCGGTTCAGCGGGATCTCGATCTTGACTCTCCGGGCGATCTCATGCCGGGTGATGCCCAATCCCCGAGCGATGAGCCGCTCGGGACGGACCGGCACGGGAACGTCGAAGGTCACCGTGATCTCAAGGGGCCACGGATCCACCGGAACGGGAGCCGCGTGGAGTTCCCAGCACCCGTCCCAGTCGAGCGCGAACCGGTTGCGCCGGGCGATCAACGGGGCGAGAAGGGTGTCCACGACGAGGGAAGGCGAGTTGTCCGAGTAACCGGCCAGCAGGTCGGCGGGCAGTGAGCGGACCGGGACGCGATCGTGAACGGTGATCTTTCCGGTCCGGTCACACGAGACGCAGTTGACCAGAAGCCAGACGTCGAGACGTTTGCCGTTGGCGTTGACGCGGAACTTGCCTTTGCCGACGGTGGCGCGGCCGGAAGGGCAGGCCACGCACCGGAGGGCGAGCAGGGGCAGGCGGGTGCGCCGCACGGCCCAGGGCAGCACGGCATGAAGATATGAGGACATGAGCTCTCTGAAGACCTGACGAAGGCATGGAAAAGAGAGCCGACGGCTTCGTCGGCGACCAATGCGCAGGGGGTGTCAGGTTCAGAGCGCGGGCGGCGTCATGCGCGTGAGGTCCTCACGTAGATGGAGAGGCCAGGCTAGGCGCCCCTCCTCCACACGGTCCAGCCGTTTTTCGCGACCACCGGGCGGACCGTCGCGGGGCGCCGCCGCGTCCGTTCCGCTCCCGCGACGATGTCGTCAACGACCATCCGGTCATCGAGTCGCGGTGGGTCAACTGGAACCGCTACGTCGATGAGCTGCCGTTCGCGGAGGCCGCGGCCGGACAGAACCTAGGCGTCCCGGCGTCGGTCCCGGACCTCGGGGAGTTGCTGGAAGCCGGCCGACGAGTAGGTGGCGACGGCGCCGACATTGGAGCTCGGGGTGTAGACGATCGCGCTCGACGAGCCCAGCTCCTGGAGTGCGGCCGCCGCGGCGACAGTGATCGCCTTGCCGTAGCCGTGACCGCGATGTTCCCGGTGCACGCCCATCGGCTCGAGCAGTCCGGGCTTTCCCGGACCGGCCGACCACACCGTCACCACCGCCACCGCGTTGTCCTCGTCGTCGTACGCGATCAGGCACCGGGCGTCGGCGAACGGCAATCCGGCCGCCATCGCGTGCCAGCGCTCGTCCGTGAACGTCGACGCGTCGAACGACGCCCGCAGCACGGCGGCCCACCCGTGCGCCCGCTCCGGTCCGACCACCTCGACCCGCACGCCTGGATCCTCCACCGGCTCACTGAGGTCGCGGCGCAGCGGCGTCCACGGCTCGTCGGTGTCCCAGCCGTCCCCGGACAGCAGATCTTGGACCAGTGCGCTCTTGGGCGCCTCGACGTACGCCTCCCCCGCCGGCAGTACGCCGCGCTCCGGCTCGGTCACGTCGGCGACCACCTGCCGCGCCAGCTCCTTGTCCCGCTGGGCGTCCGGCGCGAATGTGAGCCGCAGCAGTTGGGGACCGTCCAGCAGCCCGACGGCGAGGATCCGTCCGTCCCGGCTCCAGGTCCGGACCGCCTCGGCCGTCGCCTCCGCGCCGAACCGCCAGTACCAGCCCAGGTCCCCCGGATGCAGTTGCCACGGCGCCCGGTCGGACTGCCACTCCCGCAGCACGCCCACGGCCTCGCTCAGCCCGTCAACTGTCGGCTTGCCCAACCGAATTGCCATGCGCCCAATCACACACCACCGGGCCAACGGTCCGCACTCGATTTCCGGGCGGCACTTCAACGGCGGGCCCGGCGTCCCAGAGCCCGTTGCTCCGGTTTTCCGCACCCGGAATGTGCGGCACACCGGACAGCGCGGGCGTGCGAGGCGCCCTAAGCTCTCCGGCGTGCGTAACACCTCATGGGAGCCCACGACCACGGGCCTGCTGCGGCTGCCCTCCGGCCGGCTCGTTCGCGGCCGGGGACTGCGCCGGCCGCTGCCGCCGGGACAGCAGCCGGAGTTCGGCCTCTATCTGCGGGGGCGCGAGCCGTCCCCCGTCGACTGGGAGAGCCGCTGGCTGCGCTGGCCCGACTTCTGGCTGCCGTCCGACCGCGCGGCGACGGCCGAGGCCCTGCGCGAGACGTGGGAGCGCGCCGAGTCGCAGCGCGTCGAGGTCGCCTGCGACGGCGGCGTCGGCCGGACCGGAACGGCGCTGGCCTGCCTCGCGGTCCTGGACGGCGTGCCGAACGCGGAGGCGGTCGCCTACGTCAGGGAGCACTACGCCCGCCGGGCCGTGGAAACCCCCTGGCAGCGCCGCTTCGTCGTCCGCTTCGGCTAGGCCCTGTCCGGCCCAGTGGGCATCAGGCCGTGTACTGGTACGCCGGGTAGGTCAGGTAGCCCGCGTCACCGCCCTGGTAGTACGTGGCCTCGTCGACGGGGGCGATCGGGAGTCCGGTGCGCAGGCGCTCGACCAGGTCGGGGTTGGCCATGAACGCCCGGCCGAAGCTGATGAGGTCGGCTCCCAGTCCGAGCCAGTGGTCGGCCTCGGCCCGCCCGGTCTGCTTCGGCGCCCCATCGGAATCGACGGATTCATGATGAGGGTGCCCGGCCACGCGCGGCGCAGGCCGATCAGCACTTCTTCGTCGGCGGTGGCTTCAAGGTGGACGTAGGCCAGCCCCAGGCGGGCGAGCTCGGCCAGCAACTCCGCGTAGAGCGCGGGGACATCGGTCTCTTCGACCCCCCAGAACGTCCCGCCCGGGGAGAGGCGGATGCCGGTCCTGGCCGCGCCGACGGCCTCGACGGTCGCGGTGGCCGCCTCGACGGCGAAGCGGATCCGGTTGGCCACCGAGACCCCGTAGCGGTCGGTGCGCAGGTTGGCGTTCGAGGAGAGGAACTGCGAGATCAAGTAGCCGTTGGCACCGTGCAGTTCCACGCCGTCGAAGCCGGCCTCGATGGCGCGGCGGGCCGCCCGGGCGTACGACTGGGCGTGCTCGGGCACTTGGGCGGTCTCCAGGGCACGCGGCGTCGGCGCGGGCCGGGGCCCGATCGGGGTGAACACCTCCCCCACGGCGGGGACCGCGGAGGGACCGGCGGGCCGCAGACCGGTGGTGTCGGGGTGGGAGACCCGTCCGCCGTGCATGAGCTGGGCGAAGAGACGGCCGCCGTTGGCGCCCACGGCCGCGGTCACCTGGCGCCACGCGGTGACCTGTTCCTCGGTGTGCAGTCCCGGTGTCCCCGGATTGGACTGTCCGATCACGCTGGGCTGAACGCCCTCGGTCACGATCAGTCCGGCCGTCGCCCGCTGCGCGTAGTACGTGGCCATCGAGGGGGTCGCCAGTCCACCGGGGGCGGCCCGGACCCGCGTCATCGGGGCCATCACCACCCGGTTGGGCAGGGTGAGGTCTCCGAGCCGATGGCTGTCGAGAAGCGTCGTCACGTCAGGACTCCCTCGGGAAGTGAAACGCCCGATTTCCGGGCACGCCAGGTACGCTAGAACCTCACATGGATGTCAGGGACAAGGCTTTGTGCCACGGATCACAACCAGGGGGTGGCATGCGCATCGGAGAGCTCGCGTCCCGGACCGGAGTCAGCGTCCGGTCCCTGCGCTACTACGAAGAACAGGGACTGCTCAAGAGCAGCCGCAGCGCCGGCGGGCAGCGGCACTACACGGACAGCGAGGTCGAACGGGTCACGTTCATCCAGCGGTTGTACGCCGCGGGGCTGTCGAGCCGCACCATCGCCGAGCTTTTGCCCTGCGTCGAGTCGCCCAGTGAGGAGAACTCCGAAACATCGCTGGAGCGGATGGTGCAGGAGCGCGACCGGCTCTCCCAGCACATCGCCGACCTCATGCGCACCCGGCGCGCGCTCGACGGGGTCATAGCCGCTGCCCGAACGCACCGGGAGAACCAGCGGGCGACGGCGGTCGTCGGATCGCGTCAGGGCTCCGGGGCATGCACCGCACCCTGACGGAGCATGCCCGGTGTCTCTTCGGAGACGAGTACCGACCGGTGCCCGAATGTGGACTCGAACACCGGGAGCACTACTTCATCGAGGAGTTGACCTTCGCCGACGCGGATTCGATCCTCGCGATGCTGTATGAGCTCTGCCCGCAGGCAGTCGACGGCCATCTGCCGGTCTGGGTCCGGAATCTGGCCTATCGGCTGGTGCTCCTGCAGCGGCCGGACGAGCCGGCACTGCTGCGGGAGGCCGCCGAGAACCTCTGGCTGCACGGCCCGGACTGGGATGACATCGCGGCGGAACTGACCAGGCGAGCCGAAGCGTTGGAGGCCGGCTGAGCGCGCGGGTCCGCGAGGCGGCGGACTTGAACGGCCGGGGGATGTCACGTTCCGGCCCCATGTCCCCGTCATCACTCATGAACCGAACCCCGGCTGCCCGAGCGGCAGCCGCACGCGAAGAGACGGGAGCGTTCATGGAGCCATTCCTGGTGACCGGTGGGACCGGAAAGCTCGGGCGGCAAGTGGTGCGGCTTCTCTGCGAGAGCGAGCAGGTGGTCCGCGTGCTCAGCCGCCGCGGCCGGGCGCCCGGCTCGCGGGTGCCGTACCGGACGATCACCGGTGATCTGAGGACGGGAGCGGGACTGGAGGACGCCGTGCGGGGGGTGGGGACCATCGTGCACTGTGCCACCACCAACGGCAGGCGGGACATCGTCGCCACCCGGAATCTGATCGACGCCGCGGTGAGCGCCGGCGGCACCCCGCACCTGGTCTACGTCTCGATCGTCGGTGTCGACATCATTCCCCTTCCGTACTACCGCGCCAAGCTGGCGGCCGAGAAGCTGGTCGCGGATTCCGGGCTGCCGTGGACGGTCCAGCGGATCACCCAGTTCCACGACCTGCTGGCCGCCGTCTTCGCGTATCAGCGCCGGTTGCCGCTGACTCTCGCCCTGAAGCGGTTCCGGTTCCAGCCGATCGACACCCGCGACGCCGCCGCCCGGCTGGTGGATCTCGCACTCGGCACCCCGGCCGGGCGGGCGCCCGACATCGGCGGGCCGCAGGTGCGCGACATGCGGGACCTCGCGGCCGCCTACCACCGGGCGCACGGCCGCCGTCGCCGTATCGTCTCCCTCTGCCTGCCGGGCAGAACCGCACGCGGCTTCGCCGACGGCGGGAACCTCGTACCGGAGAACAAGCTGGGCTCCATCACCTTCGAGGACTTCGTCACCAAGCGCTGAAGACGGCCATCGCCACACCTCCGACCCGGACTCATGGGCCGCGGGGTCATTCCTGCCTGCCTCTACGGTGGCGGGATGGATGATCAACGGAATCCGGCCGTCTCAATCGCACAGGTCACCGCGGCCTGGAGCCGGATCGAAGCCTGGCTCCGGACGCACGCTCCGGCATCGGCAGCGCTGTTGCGCCCTCCCGCCGGTGATACCGATATCGCGGCCGTGGAGGAGGCGATCGGTGTGGCGTTCCCGCCCGCGTTGCGGGCGTGGTACGGGCTTCACGACGGCATCGACGATCCGGCGGCGGGCACGAGCTGGTGGCCCGCCGGATTCCTGCCGGGACACCAGGGCTGGTACCGACTTGAACAGCTACAGGACGCCTACGTCGTGCAGATCCGCGACTGGGAGCGCGAGCCGGGCCGTATCCCCATCTCCTGTACCCCGGGCGACATCTGGTACGGCCGCTACATCGACGCCCGCCCGGATGAGCCGTCCTACGGGAACCTCGGCCGGTGGGCGGTCGACGAGGAACCGGAGCCCATCCCGACGTTCACGTCGGGATGGCCGCTGGAGGCGTGGCTCACCGAGCTCGCCGACGCGCTTGAACAGGGCCGCTGCCTGATCGAGCCGAACGGGCGGCGTGACCAGTACACGTGGCCGGTGCTGACCGTGTGCGGTGGGCTGACCTGGGTGGACCCCCGGGACGAACGCCTGCTCCCGAAGGGCGGGATGCTGCTGAACGGTCCCCGATCCACCGCCCGGCAACCGGCGTTGGGAGATTGAAGAACGCCGTGTGCCGGCGTCCGTGCGCCCTTCCGTGACGCGCGTCACGGAGGTGCCGCTGTCACAGGGCTCAGGTCTCCGGTGTCTCGTGACCGACAGCCAACTTCGGCAGAACGGAAAGACATCGTGAGCAAGACCTGGTTCGTCACCGGTTCGTCGCGCGGTCTGGGCCGCAGCTTCGTGGAGGCCGCCCTGTCTCGCGGCGACAAGGTGGCCGCGACCGCCCGGAGTACCGGAAGCCTTGATGCCCTGGTCGCCGCCCATGGCGACGCGATTCTCCCGCTTGAGATGGACGTGACCGACAAGGCCGCCGTCTTCGAGAGCGTGAGGCGGGCCCAGGAGCACTTCGGCCGGCTGGACGTCATCGTGAACAACGCCGGCTACGCCCAGATCGGCGCGATCGAGGAGTTGACCGAGCGGGAGCTGCGCGACCAGTTGGAGACCAACCTGTTCGGTGCGGTGTGGGTCGTTCAGGCCGCGCTACCCCACCTGCGTGAGCAGGGCGCGGGGCACATCATCCAGTTGTCCTCGGTGGCCGGGCTCGTCGCGATGCCGCTCGGCGGCGCGTACCACGTCTCGAAGTGGGCCGTCGAAGCCCTGAACGAAACGCTCGCCCAGGAGGTCGCCGGCTTCGGCATCAAGGTGACCGTGATCGAGCCGGCCGGCTTCGCCACCAGGGACGGCAAGAACCCGGATCCGCTCAGCAACGGCCATCTGGCCGAGACCAACCCGGTCTACGACGGTCTCCGCCGGCACCTCGCCGGGCTCGCGGCGGACAAGCCCGCCGGCGACCCGGCCGCCGCGGCCCGGACTCTCCTCAAGATCGTCGACTCCGACAACCCGCCCCTGCGGGTGCTCTTCGGTCAGGGATTCCACCAGATCATCGAGCGGGCCTACGCGGACCGGCTCAAGACCTGGGCCGATGGGCGGGGTCTGTCCCTGGAGGCTCACGGCGAGCTCGTTCCGGAGCGTCCCGCGACCTGAACCCGCGGGCGAGGGCCTGCCGGGGTCGGTGCCGGATGGCCCCAGCAGGCCCTCGCCGTTCCTCGTCGCACTCCCAAGTCAAGTTGAGCTGCTCCTCGTCGTCGTGCTTGGCCGCGTTCGCCCAGACCTCGTCCGTGACGCCTCCGGCCGCGTCCGTGATCGCCTTGTGCGCCGAGACGATGTGCTTCAGGACCTGGCCCGCGGTCGGGCTGCCGACGTGCGTCACCTTCCGATGAGTTCTGTCCCCGGGGGCGGTCTGCCCGGTGTTCCAACGGTGAATGGGAAGGAGATGAGATGAGTCGCGACCCGGCGCCGCAGCGCCCGCACCAGCAGGTGTTCGCGTTCTTGTTCTGTTCCCTCGACGGGTATCACGAGGGACCCGGCGGGGAGCTGGGCTGGGGCGTGTACGACGAGGAGTTCTTCGAGTGGAACCTGCGACAGACCCGTGAGGTGGGCGCACTGCTGCTGGGCCGGCGCACCTATGAGCACTTCGCCGAGGTCTGGCCCTCGGCCGACGCCGCCCAACGGCTGCCGGACATCGCCGCCTTTATGAACGCCGTGCCCAAGACGGTGGTGACGAGCAGTGGTTCGGTCACCCCCTGGGAGGGCACGCGCGTCACCGACGGCAGCGATCTCGACGCGGAGGTCGTCCGGCTCCGTGGCGAATCCGCCGGTGATGTCGCGGTCTTCGGGAGTTCGGGACTCACCGTGTCGCTGTTGGAGCGGGGGCTGGTGGACGAGCTGCGGATCCTGGTGCATCCGGTGCTGCTGGGCAGCGGGCGGAGCCTGTTCGCCGGCCTGAAGGACCGCGTCGATCTGACGGCGCGGGCGGTGACCGTGTTCCGTTCGGGCAACGTCCTCCTGCGGTATCGGCCGCCCGGCCGCGCCGGGAGCCGCCGGGGCTGATCCGGGGCAGGAGGCTAGCTCAGGCCCAACGACCGGACCAGGTCCAGCATTTCGGCGCGGTGCAGCGCGGCCGGGTTGCCCGCGACGGGCTGGATGTGGCCGTCGATCTCCAGGGCCACCAGGCCGTGCATGCGGCCCCAGACGCGCAGGGCGAGCGCCGCCGCGGCGGGTGGCACGTCGGGGAGGTCCGCCTGGATCTTCGCGACGTAGTCCGGGTGCAGGTCGGACCACGAGGTGTCCTCGGGCTGGTGGTGCCGAGCGTGGGGCCACGCGGCGGCCACCAGGCGGGTGAGCTCGCGGCACACGCGGCGTGCCGTTCGGTCCACCGGGCCGTCCTCCGGGGGCTGGTAGCCGGGGACGGGGTGGCCGTAGAAGAGCCGGAAGCTCTCCGGGTGGGCCAGCGCCCACTCCCGCAGGGCCTGGCCCCACGCCAGCAGCCTGCCGCCGGGGTCGGTGTCGGGCACGGCGTTGCTGGCGGTCTCCAGCGCCTCCGCGAGCGAGGCGGCGATTCCGCTGATCAACGCCGTGATCAGGTCGTCCCGGGTGGGGAAGTAGCTGTAGATGGCCCGAGGGGTCATCCCCATCTCGCGGGCGATGCCGCGCAGCGAGATCGCCCCGGGCCCGCCCTCCGCCATCTGCCGCAGCGCGATGGCCTTGATGTCCCGGCTCGTCTCGGCCCTCAGCCGCTCCCGGCGGCTCATCACGCCCGCGACACGCCGGCCCTCGTCGATGGTCACTTGATCAGGTTACAGGGGTGCAATAGTCTCCGCCGTGCCATTAGTACACGCCGTGTCAAAAGGAAACGGGGTAACCCCATGCCCGCTTACGTCATCGTCAACGTCGACGTGCTCGACGAGGAGGCCGGCCTCGCCTACGCCCGCGTGGCCCAGCAGTCGGTCCTCGACCACGGCGGCCGTTACCTGGTCGCGGGCCCCACGCCCGAGCCCGTCGAGGGCACCTGGGACTCCGCCCGGTTCCTGGTCATCGAGTTCCCCGGTATGGACCGGATCCGGGAGTGGTACGACTCCGCCGAGTACCGGCGGGCCCGGGAGATCCGGGAGGGCAGGATCCGGGTGGGGATGCTGTTCGCCGAGGGCTCGCCGCCCGAGGGCTTCTCCCTCCCCGACCAGCCGTGACGTTGGCCGGGTCCTAAGCCTTCCGCCTGTTACGCCCGCCGGGGCGCCCCGCCTACCGTCCTCGCCATGGATACGACCGGCGCCCTCGACGAGGCGCTCCAGCGACTGCACACCTCGGGACCCGAGCGGCACGGGCGGCTCACCAATCACGCGCCGATGGCCGTCGAGGCCCTCGCCGCGCGCGGACAGGCCCGCTCGGTGCACCGCTGGCTCGATCTCTATGCCCGCAAGCTGGAGGAGTTCCCCTCCGGCGTGGAGCCGGTCACGGCCGCCAACTGGCGTCCGGCGCTGGGCGATCCGCGCCGCGCCGCCGACTGGATCGGCTACTTCGAGCGCGAGATCGCCGAACGCCCCTGGCGCGACGTGCTCACGCAGTGGTGGCCCCGCCTGCTGCCCGGCATGTACGGCGGCTCGACGCACCCGGTGATCCGGGTGGGCCACGCCGTGCGCGCTCTGCTGGCCGGCCAGGACACGGCGCCACGGCTGACCGAACTCGCCCATGGCCTCGGCTACTGGGCCGCCCGCCACCACCGCGTCGGCGACCTCGCCCCGCTGACCGGCGCGCCCGGCGCCGCCGCCGCGCTCGACGCGGTGCCGCCCATCGACGCGCGGGACGGCGGCTTCCCCGTCCGGCTCGGCCGCGTCCGGGCCCTGCCGGTGTGGGCCGCTTCGGTCACGGACCCGGACGAGGCGCGCCGCCGCCTCGCCGAACTGGTGCGGGCGGCCACCCACCGGTATGCCACCCACGGCCATGGCGAGGAGACGATGCTGGTCCACGCGGCCACGGCTCCCAACGCCGTCCTGCGCGCCCTGCCCGCCCTCCCGCGCGCGCTGTGGGCGCCGAGCCTGCGCGCCGCGTGGACGGCCTCCGCGGCGGTGACCGCGATGTACGCGCCGGACGCCCCGGTCGTCTATACCCCGCCGGAGACCGTCACACCCGAGGAGGTCTTCAAACGGGCCCTGGCGCACGGCGACGAACACGTCATCAAGCTGACCGACACGGCGCTCGACGTCGGCGACGAACCGGCCCTGGCGGCGGCTCTGCGCGCCATCGAGCTGAGCGAACCCCTGCGTTGAGCCGGGGGAACCAGAAGAGGAGTCAGGGCCGTCCCGCCGTCGTCACGATCAGGCCGCCGAGGGCCGCCAGCGCGGCGAGCGCCATGGCGAACACCGTGGCGCCGGTGGTCAGGTCCGTCGCGTCGCTCAGGTAGCCGGCCGCCACCGGGAGCGTGCCGGCGAGGGTGTAACCGCCCACGTTCAGCGCGGCGTTCGCCTCGGCCAGGCGGTGCGGCGGGACGGTCGAGTTGAGCAGGGACAGGCCGCCGAGCTGGCCCAGGCCCTGGCCGGCGCCGGCCAGGACGGCGGCGGCCAGCAGGGCGGCGGCCGAGCCCGCGTGCACGGCCGTGGCGATCGCCGCCGTGCTCGCCGTCGTGCTCACCGCCCCGGCCAGCAGGATCGTGCGGCGGCGCAGCCGCTGGACGGCGAACCGGACGCCGGTGGCGGCCAGGAACATCGCGAAGGCCATCGCCCCGGCGACCAGGCGGCTGGTGGAGTGCAGCAGGCGGGAGAGCAGCGCCGGGCCGAGTGACAGAACGAACGACGTGGCGGTGATGCCGGGGGGCGAACACTGCTGTGCCCAGGAGGAGTTGACGGCGCCCGTCGGGCGGCACGGCCGGCACGCGCAGCCACGTTCCGCCGGGGCGGAGCGCGGGGCGTCGGACCGGCATGCGGGCCAGGGTGAGGATCGCGGTGGCCAGCAGCGCCGTCTCCACGAGGAAGACAGTGACGGTGGGGTGCGGCAGCGTCTCGGAGAGGGCGCCGGCGAGGAACGGGCCCAGGCCCGCGCCGAAGACCATCGCGCAGGAGGCCAGCAGGGCCGCCAGCCAGCGGCGCTCCGGTCCGGCCACGTCCGTGACCGCCGCCTCCCCCGCAAGCGGGAGGTGCCCCCACCCGGCCGAGACGACGGCGCCGACGGCGATCCCGGTGAACAGGCGCGCCACGGTCAGGGTGGCGACCGAGGTGGCGGTCGCGAAGATCAGGCAGGCGGCCACCGCCAGGGCGAGCGCGGGCAGGAGCACCGGCTTGCGGCCGACGCGGTCGGAGGCGACGCCGGAGACGAGCAGCGAGCCCAGCAGCCCCACGATGTAGAACGCGAAGATCACGGTGAGCGTGCCGCGCGAGAAGTCGATGTCCCGCTGCCACAGGACGTACAGCGGCGTCGCGGCGTTGGACAGGACGAAGACGGCGGTCACCGGCCAGGCCGCGAGCCACACCCACCGGGTGGGGATCGCGGCGGCCCGGGTGTCCGGGACGGTGGCGCTTCCGGGCATGAGGGTGCCTTTCCCGAGACGGCTCTCCAGTACGAGATTTCTCGAACCCAGCATGCAGTACGATGAGACTCGTACTGACGCCGGCGCGGTGAGGAGGAGCCGTCCGCATGTCCCCGATCGCCCCGCCCGACCCACTGCCGGAGCCCCTGCCCGAGCCGGCCGTGGCCGATCTGCGGCTCGAAACGGTGCTGGGCGCGCTGAGCGACCCGCTGCGGCTGCGCATCGTGCGCAAACTCCTGCTGGAGCGCACCGAGTTCGACCACCCCTGCGGCTGGTTCGAACTGGACCGCCCCAAGTCGTCGCTCACGCACCACTTCCGCGCGCTGCGCGAGGCGGGGGTGACGCGGCAGCGCCAGTACGGGCTGGAACGCCGCAGCCAGGTGCGCGTCGACGACTTGAACGCGCGCTTTCCGGGCCTGCTGGACCTGGTCGCCGCCTGGACGCCGGCCGAAACGGACTGATTCCCACCGCCGCACCGAAGCCGCGCGGGTGAACGGGCGGCCGTGGAAGGAGTTCGGTGTGCGACGAGATCAGGGGCTGATCACGTCGTGACCCCGGCCCGGTCCAGGGCGATTTCGGCGAGGCGCCGGGCGGCGGCGATCGGGTTCGTCGTCGCGTTCAGGCCGTTGAGCACCGTCGCGCCCTCGTGCAGCACGAGCAGCTCCTCGGCCAGGTCGTCCGCCGCCGTTCCGGCGAGGCCTGCCGATGCGCACTCGGCGCGCAGCACGTCCCGCAGCCAGCGCTTCTGGCCGGCGATCACCTCGCGCGCGGGGTGGCCGGGGTCGGGCAGCTCGGCCGCCGCGTTCACGAAGCCGCAGCCGCGCGGGTTCCGCTCACGCATCCACCGGCCCAGCGCGTCGAACGTGGCCAGCACGCGCGCGCGGGGCGACCCGTCGGCCGCGGGTCCGTCGAGGTGGCCGGTCAGCCAGTCGCGGTACTCGCGATCGCGTTCCCGCAGGTAGCGGGCGATCAGCTCGTCCTTCGAACCGAATCGGTCATACAGCGTCTTCTTCGTCACCCCGGCGTGCCTGGCGATCAGGTCGACGCCGACGGCGGTGATGCCCCGGCCGTAGAACAGCTCGGCCGCGGCGGCCAGGATCCGCCGCGCGGCGGGGGTGAGTTCGTCGTCCGGCGCGGGCACGGCCGCTCCTCTCCGCTTGCGGTAAACCGATCTGTTTAGTTCACTGTAACGAGCCGACGAGTAAACAGATCTGTTTACTCGGCTCCGGAGGTGAGTCGGCATGCCCGCGTCCCTGATCTCCCCCGCCCTGGTGGTCATGTGGAGCTCCGGTTTCGTCGGCGCCGAGCTCGGCACCCGCCGGGCGGGCGCCGACACGCTGCTCATGTGGCGGTTCCTCGCCGCGGCCGTGCTGCTCGGCGGCGGCTGGCTGCTGCTGCGCCGGACCGCGCCGGCGCGCCGGGCGGTCGGCGAACAGGCGCTGATCGGCCTGCTGTCGCAGGGCGTGTACCTCGGGTCGGTGGTCTGGGCCGTCGGGGCCGGAGTCCCGGCCGGCACCGCCGCGCTGATCGCGGCGTTCCAGCCGCTCGCCGCCGCCGCGCTGGCCGGCCCGCTGCTGGGCGAGACCGTCACCCGGCGGCAGTGGGCGGCGCTCGGCGCCGGGCTGGCCGGGGTGGCGCTCGTCGTCCGGGACGACCTGTCGGCGGCCGGGGCCGCCCCGCCCGCCGCGTACGCGCTGCCGTTCGCTGGCATGGCCGGGCTGCTGGCCGCCAGCTTCCTGGAACGGCGCGCCCGCGCGCCGCTGTCGCCCGTCGACGCGCTGCCGGTGCACTGCGTGGTGAGCGCGGCGGCCTTCGCCGTGGTCGCGACGGCCGGCGGCCACGCGGCACCGCCGGTGGACGGCGCGTTCTGGGTGGCCGTCGCCTGGACCGTGCTGCTGTCCACGGTGGGCGGCTACGGGCTGTACTGGCTCAGCCTGCGGCGCCACGGGGTGACGTGGACCAGCGCGCTGATCTATCTGACGCCGCCGGTGACCGCGCTGTGGGCGTGGGCGATGTTCGGCGAGGCCCCGGGCCCGCCGGCCGTCGTGGGCATGGCCGTCTCACTGACGGCCGTCATGGCGGCCCAGCCCCGCCGGACCACCGGGGAGCCGGCCCGGGCCGCCGGGGACCTCGTCAGGGCCCGCTGAACTCCCCGTCCACCGGGGCGACTCCGGCCCGCACGGCCGCCGCGGTGGCGTCCAGTTCCGCGCGCTCCCGGGGGTACCAGTCAGCAACCAGGCGGAAGTCGTCGCCCCGGAAGCGGGGGAAGACATGCAGGTGGAGGTGGAAGATCTCCTGGAACGCGGCCTCGCCGTCCGCCAGGAACACGTTGATCCCCTCGCAGCGCAGCGTGGACCGGCGCAGGGCGAGGGCCAGTTGGTGTCCCACCCGCCAGATCTCCGTGCCCAGGCCGGGGTCCAGGTCCGTCAGGCCCGCCACATGCGCCCGGGGCACGACCAGCAGGTGGCCCGGGGTCACGGGCTGGAGGTCCATGAAGGCGAGCACCGTTCCGTCGTCGTACACGACGCTGGCCTCGGCGTCGCCGCGCGCGATCGCGCAGAAGAGACAGTCCGGCTCCTCGCCCAGGGGCCGCTCGCCCTCACTCGCTCCGTTCATGCCGCAGCACCACCCGGTACTCCCACGCCTGCCACAGCGGACTCGCTGCGTCGTGCTCGGCCGCCAAGTCCAGGGGCTCGCCGTCGAGTTCGGCGCGCTCCACGGTGAGCCCCGTGCCGTCGACCAAGAGCGCGAAGTCCGCCGGGGTGTAGGCGCGGCCGTACTGGGTGACCGCCTTCTCGGGCTCGCCGACCGGCCACCAGCGGTCCAGCCAGCGGCCGTTCACCGGGTCGAAGTCGTTGTAGTTCACCAGCTCCACGCCGTGCCGGCCGCGGGTCGTCTTCCCGGCGGACGCGGCCCAGCGCCAGGGCCCGTAGACATCGATGACGGCGCGCCCGCCGGGCCGCAGCCACTCGTCCGCGACGCGGCGCAGCACCCGCCGCTGCTCGGCGTCGGTCCCGGTGCCGAAGCAGTTGAAGCAGACGACGCAGTCGAACGGGCCGCTGTCCGGGGCAACGGTAAGGAAGTCGCCCTGGAGGAAGGTCGGTTGGGGCCCCTCGGCGGCCTCGGCGCGGCGGCGTGCGATGCCGATCCGCACCGGGCTGAGGTCGACCGCGGTGACCCGGTGCCCGAGCGCGGCCATCGCGACGGCGGTGATGCCTTCGCCGCACCCCAGCTCCAGCACGTCCTTGGCGCCGGGGCCGGTCAACCGCTCGACGCTGGCCGCCTGTTCGTCGTTGCGCGGCCACGGCCGCTGCTCGGCCCAGCTCGACATCTGGTCGAAGTACGCGGGGATCCAGGCGTTGTCGTCCACCGGCTCACGGTACGCCGCGGGGCCGCGCCGGAAGCAAGCGATTATCGCCCCGGCTCAGCGCAGCGTCACCTCGGCCGGGCCGTGGGGGGCCAGGCACCGCACCGTCTTCGGCGTCCGCAGGCCCTCGTTGCCCTCGAACAGCGCGCGGGCCGCCGCGAACGGAACGTCGTCGCCCGTGACGTCGGCGGCGCCGTCGTACAGGTCGCGGATCGCATCCGTCATCTCCCCGTCGCTGTCCGCGCCGACGCCCCAGACGTCCCACAGCAGGGTCTCCGTCTTGTTGAGCGCCGCCAGGTCCAGCCGGATGTTGCCGGCCACGAACCACTCCCCCACCAGCGGCCCTTCCGGCAGCAGCAGCCCGAACCTCTTGGGGTCGGCGGCGCCGGACCGGATCGCGTTCCAGGCCTTGGCGGCGACCTGGAAACGGTCGCGCGGCACGTCGACCGGGTCGAAGTCCACCGCGAAGCGGTCCGTCACCAGCGGGTCGGCGAGCTGCGCGTCGGCCAGCAGCCAGCCGCGTTCGGCGTCCCAGTACTCGGTGACGACGTGGTCGAAGTGGAAGCCGTCGGAGCCCCAGTAGTCGGCGAAGCCGGACCGCACGCGGGCGGGGACGCCCTGGTGCCGCAGGATGGAACACAGGAGCAGCGCGAAGTCCCGGCAGACGCCGACGAAT
Organism: Streptomyces litchfieldiae; assembly: GCF_031845365.1. Lineage (NCBI taxonomy): Bacteria > Bacillati > Actinomycetota > Actinomycetes > Kitasatosporales > Streptomycetaceae > Streptomyces > Streptomyces litchfieldiae. Next base: position 110,127 of record NZ_JAVREL010000011.1, on the reverse strand, counting down.
CGGTCGGCCGGATCGCGGCGCGTGGTCAGCGGCGCGGCGTTCCGTTCGGTGATGATCCGCAGGATGTCGTCGAGGTAGCGGGTCTCGGCGTCGTCGCGCAGCCGGTCGGGCGCCGGGGGGTGGCCGAAGAGGTCGCCCTCGACGCGGTGGATCATCAGGTCCCGGACGATCCGTGCGAGCCGGGCCGGCCCGGTCGGCAGGCCGGCGTACGCGGAGGCGAGCGCGCCGGGGTCGGAGAACGTGCTCTGGGCGGTGTAGTACGCGGCGACCTCGGGATCGAGACGGACGGCGGACGGCATGCGGAACCCCCACGACTATCGACCACTTGTTCGATTCAAAGGGTCAGTCAACCACACTGTCCGCCGCCGGGGCGCCGGCCGGAGACCGGCCGAGCCTCAGGTGCCGGAACGGGACTTGAACGCTGCCTTGCGGGCCCGCTTGGCGAGCCGCTTGTCCGGGTGCAGCCGGCCCACGGCCTCCAGCACATCGGCCGTCGCCGGGTGGTCCGTGCGCCAGGCCCGTTCGAAGAACTCGCTGTGCTGGCCCGCCAGATCGGTCACCAGCTCGCGCAGCTCCGGGGAGTGCTCCGCCTCGTCGACCGTGCCGAGCTGGGCGGCGAGCGTGTCGATCGTCAGCCAGAAGATCATCTCCTCGCCGGGCGGGGGAACGTCGTCCGCGCCGCGCTCGACGAGCCAGACCCGGGCCAGGCCGCCCAGCTCGGCGTCGTCCAGCACCTCGCGCAGCGCGGCCTCCGCCGGCGCACCGAGCAGGGAGAGCACCAACTGGCAGCCGAGGCGGCGGCCCGGCCCGGCCGGGTCGGTGCCCCGCGCGGCGGCCAGCAGATCGCGCGCGGCGGCCAGCGGCTCGCGGCCGGCGAGCCACAGCTCGGCCTCCTCGCGCGCCGCGGCCTCCGGGCGGTACGGCAGGACGGCGAGCAGCGCCTCACCGTCGCGGTCGGCGAGCTCGCCGATCACCGGGGCGTCGAGCCCGGCCTCCAGCATGCGCCGCCGCACGCCGTAGAGACCGAGCGGCGTGAGCCGCGCCATCCCGTAACGGGCGAGGTCCTCCTCGTCGTCCAGGTCCAGGGCGTCCTCGTGGTCCCCTGAATCCGCCGATTCCGCCTCCTCCAGCACCGAGTCGTCCACCGGCTGGTACTCCAGCAGGCCGGTGCCGGCCAGCGCGCGGAACTGCCCGTCCAGCCGCAGCACGGCCGTGGACAGCTCGTCCAGCGCCTCGGCCGACAGCTCGTCCATGTCCTCGGGGATGATCGACGCGGCGGCGACCATCGGCAGCGGCACCATGGACGCGGCCTGGCCCGCCTCGTCGGTGACGGCGAACAGGTAGAGGCTGCCGAGCGCGGCGTCGAGCTGACCGGCCGCCTCCTCCTGGTCCCAGGCCAGGGCGTCGAGGTCGATGGCGTCCGGGTCGATCTCGCCGTCCGGGCTGATCGCCTCGTCAAGTCCCCCGAGATCGCCGAGCAGTTCCTCGAAGGTGGGGGTCGCGGCGTCGGCGAGGACCGCGTCCACCCCGGCGGACCAGATCTCCAGGACGTCCGCCGGGCCGCCGTCGGTCAGGACCGCCAGATCCTCGCCGGGCGCGGCGGTGCCGATCGCCGCCGGGGCCTGTCCGGTCGCGTCGCCGTCGCTCTCGCCGTCCGTCTCGGTGATCTCCACCAGGCCGGTGTCGACCGCGAAGTTCCACGCGTCGGCGGCGAACGCGCCCCCGTCCTCGGCCCCGTCGAGCCCGAGGTGGGTCACCGCCGCCTTCAGCTCCTCGGACAGCAGCTCGCCACCGGCCCCGACCGGCGTGCCGGGGGTGGTCCAGCGCGCGAGCCGGACGGCGCGGGAGAACAGCGGCGCCGCGAGCGCGTCGCGGGCCAGCTCGGCATCGGCGGGGAGCCGCACGGGCGGCATGGCGGGACGGTCGTCACCGGCGTTCACGATCGCTCCTCATCGCGGCGAGCTGGGCAGGCCACCAGCCTAGATCAGTCGGCGGCACGGCGCGCGGCGGGCGGTGCGGCGCCCGGTGCCGACCGGCGGGCGAACTCCCGTACGCCCAAAGGTGACTGACGCCCCGGCAGTGCTTTACGCCACGGGCGGCGGGTGGTCCCGTTCATCGGAACGTAGCGATCCGGACCCCCGGCGGGCGTTGACAAGCCATGCCCCGCTACGGAACTTTTACGCGCGTAGAGAACAGAGAACAGGTCGTCTCCCGTTCCCGGAGGGTCCGTTGACCGCAGCACCCCGTCCCCGCCCGCACCGCGGCACCGCCGCGCTGGGCGCCCTCGTCGTCGCCGGGCTGTGCGCCACGCTGCTGGCGACCCCGTCGTCGGCCGCCGAGCCGGGCACCTTCGACGCGCCCCGGATCCACGACATTCAAGGCGGCACCCGGATCTCGCCCTACGCCGGCCGGCAGGTCACGGACGTGCCGGGCATCGTCACCGGTGTGCGCCCCTACGGTTCGCGGGGCTTCTGGATCCAGGACCCGGCGGCCGACGGCTCGGCCGCGACCAGCGAGGGCATCTTCGTCTTCACCAGTTCCACGCCCCGCGTCGCGGTCGGCGACGAGGTGCTGGTCTCCGGGCAGGTCGGCGAGTACTACTACGGCGGCCAGGACGTCGGCGGCCAGTCCGTCACGCAGATCTCGCGCCCCACGGTCACGGTCCTGTCCTCCGGCAACGAACTGCCCGCCCCCGTCGTCCTGGACGCCGACGCCCTGCCGCGCCGTTACGCCCCCGAGGGCGACCCGGCGGACGGCGGCATAGAGGGACGTGAACTGCGCCCGGACCGCTACGCCCTGGACCTGTACGAGTCGCTGGAGGGCATGAACGTCGAGATCGACGAGGCCCCCGTGGTCGGCCCGAGCACTCAGTACTACGAGCTGTGGGTGACGCTGGACCCGCGCCGCAACCGCACCGCGAGCGGCGGCACGCGGTACGCCTCCTACGACGCGCAGAACGCCGGCCGGCTGAAGATCGAGTCACTGGTGCCGGTCGCCCAGCAGCCGTTCCCGGTCGCGAACGTCGGCGACACGCTGTCCGGCACGACCGCCGGCCCGCTGGACTACGACGAGTTCGGCGGCTACACCCTGGTCGCCCGCGAGCTGGGCGAGGTCGCCCCCGGCGGGCTGGAGCCGGAGGTCACCCGCGCGCAGCGGAACGACGAGCTGGCGGTGGCCACGTACAACGTGGAGAACCTGCACCCGGGCAACGCGCAGGCGAAGTTCGACCGGCTGGCCGAGGCCGTCGTGACGAACCTGGCCTCGCCCGACATCCTCGCCCTGGAGGAGATCCAGGACAACAGCGGCCCCACCGACGACGGCACTGTCGCGGCCGACGAGACGCTGCGACGGTTCACGGACGCGATCGTCGCGGCGGGCGGGCCGCGGTACGAGTGGCGGGGCATCGACCCGCAGGACGGCGCGGACGGCGGGCAGCCCGGCGGCAACATCCGCAACGTCTTCCTGTTCAACCCGGAAAGGGTGTCGTTCAACGACCGGGGCGCCGGGGACGCCACGACCGCCACCGAGGTGGCCGGCGAGCGCGGCGGCACGCACCTGACGCACTCCCCCGGCCGGATCGACCCGGCCGACGCGGCGTGGCTGGACAGCCGCAAGCCGCTGGTGGGCGAGTTCACCTTCCGCGGCGAGACGGTGTTCGTCGTCGCCAACCACTTCACGTCCAAGGGCGGGGACCAGCCCCTGTACGGGCGTTACCAGCCGCCGGTGCGCTCCTCCGAGGAGCAGCGGGTGGCGCAGGCGCGAGCGGTCAACGCGTTCGTGCGGGACCTGCGGGACGCGCGCGCCGACGCGCAGGTGGTCGTGCTGGGCGACATCAACGACTTCGAGTTCTCGGCGACGACGCGCGCGCTGACGGCGCGCGGCGCGCTGGAGAGCGCGGTGAACTCGCTGCCGCGGGACGAGCGTTACACGTATGTCTTCCAGGGCAACTCGCAGGTGCTGGACCAGACGCTGGTGTCGCCGGGGATCCGCCGTTACGACTACGACATCGTCCACATCAACGCGGAGTTCGCCGACCAGGCCAGCGACCACGACCCGCAGGTGCTGCGCTTCCGCCCCTGACCGGGTAGCGCCGCTGAGCGATTCAGGTCAGCGCATCTAAGTGGACCGGCGGGCCGGAGGGTCCCAGACTGCGGACATGAACGACATGCCCTCAGGACCCTTCGGCCGCTGTGCCGCGGCCATGATCACCCCGTTCACGAAGGACGGTGGTGCCGTCGACCTGCCCGGCGCCCAGCGGCTGGCCACCCATCTCGTCGACCGGGGCGGCTGCGACGCCCTGGTCCTGAGCGGCACCACCGGCGAGTCGCCGACCACCACCGACGCGGAGAAGGCCGCGCTGGTGCGGGCGGTGGCCGAGGCGGTCGGCGACCGCGCCACCGTGGTGGCGGGCGTCGGCACCGCCGACACCCGGCACTCGGCGGAACTGGCCCGCGCGGCGCGGGCGGCCGGCGCCGACGGGCTGCTGGTGGTGACGCCGTACTACTCGCGGCCCACCCAGGAGGCGATCGTCCACCATCTGCGGACGGTCGCGGACGCCGGTGAACTGCCGGTGATGCTCTACGACATCCCCGCGCGCACGGGCAACGGCACGGCGCTGACGGTGGATTCGCTGCGGCGGCTGGCCGAGCACCCCGGAATCGTGGCGGTCAAGGACTGCTCATTCGACCTGCTCAAGGCGGGCCTGGTGCTGAACGCGACGGATCTCGCGTACTACTGCGGCAGCGACGAGGTGACCCTGCCGCTGCTCTCGATCGGCGCGTCCGGCTGTGTCAGCACGGCGGCCAACGTGGCCGGGCGGCAGGTGCGGGCCGTGCTCGACGCGTTCGCGGCGGGTGACACCGGGGAGGCGGCGCGCCGCCACCGCGCGCTGCTGCCGCTGGTCGACGCGCTGATGAACGAGGTGCCGGGCACGGTGGCGGTCAAGGCGCTGTTCCGGGTGGCGGGCCTGCCGGGCGGGCCGGTCCGGGGCCCGCTGCTGGAGGCCGGCGAGGAGTTGACCGCGCGGCTGGCCGAGACGCTCGGGGAGGTGCTGCGGTCCGATAAGGTCGCCGCAAGCTGACAGCGACGCGCTCGGGGGAGCACCAGTCATGAACAGTGCCGTCACGTCCGGGGTCTTCCAGCCGCTGGAGGCGGACGACCCGCCGGTGATCGGGGGTTACCGGCTGGCGGCCCGGCTCGGGGCCGGCGGCATGGGCCGGGTCTACCTGTCGTACACGCCCGGCGGCCGGCCGGTGGCAATCAAGGTGATCCGGGCGGAGTTCGGCGAGGACCCCGACTTCCGGCGCCGCTTCCAGCGCGAGGTGCGGGCGGCCGAGCGCGTTCAGGGCCTGTACACGGCGCCGGTGCTGGACAGCGACACCGAGGGCCCGCAGCCCTGGCTGGCCACCGCCTATGTGGCGGGCCCCTCGCTGGCCGAGGCGGTGACGCGGCACGGGCCGCTGCCGGCGCCGACCGTGCTGCGGCTGATCGCGGGGATCGCGGAGGCACTTCAGGTAATCCATGCCGCGGGCCTGGTGCACCGCGATCTGAAGCCGTCCAACGTGCTGCTGTCGGTGGACGGTCCGCGCGTCATCGACTTCGGGATCGCGCGGGCGGTGGAGGGCACGACGCTGACGCACAGCGGGGTCGTGGTCGGAACGCCCTCGTTCATGTCGCCCGAACAGGCCGCCGGCGGGCGGGTGGGCACCGCGACGGACGTGTTCGCGCTGGGCCAGCTCGGCGCGTTCGCGGCCTCCGGCGCGCCCGCCTTCGGCGAGGGCACCTCGCACGCGGTGCTGTACCGCGTCGTGCACGAGCACCCCGATCTGTCCCGGCTGCCGGACCCGCTGCGGAATCTGATCGCGCACTGCCTGGCGAAGGACCCCGCCGCCCGGCCCGCGGTCGCCGCCATCATCGCGGCCGTGGACGAGATCGCCCCGCCGCCCCCGCCGGGCCAGTGGCTGCCGGCCGAGCTGGCCGCCGCGCTGCCCGGGCCGGGCGCGCCCCTGCCGCTGCCGCCGACGGCGCCGGACCCGGGCAACGCCCGGGGCGGGCGCCGGCCGCGCCGCGGGGTCGTGGTGGCGGCGGCCGGCGCGACCGCCGCGCTGCTGCTGGCCGCGGGCCTCGTCGTGGTGGCGCTCGGCGGCGACGACGAAACGCCGGACGCCGGGTCGCCGCCCCCGGCCGGGGACGGCACCGCGACGAGTGAGCCGGCGGCCACCGGAGAGCCGGAACCGGAGCCCGAGCCCGAGGACGATCCGTCGCCCGACGAGAGCACGACGCAGACCCTGGACGCCCCCACCCCGGAGGAGACGGCGACCGGGTCGGCTCCCCCGGACACCGAGCCGGATCCGGAGCCGGAGGCCGCGCAGTACCCCGGGATCGATCTGCCGTACGGCTACCACGTGTTCTTCGGCAGCGACCCGCTGACCCCGATCCAGTCGAACGCCGACAACCGGACCGAGGTCGACTTCCGTTACTACGACGGCTTGGTCCGCACGGCCGAGGGCAACACGCTCGTTCTGCTCGACGGCACGGGGAACGGCTCGCTGGCCACCTGCCGCGCCGAGACCCGGTTCACCGACCGGATCGCGCTGACGCACCTAGCCGAGGGCTCTCAGATCTGTGTCCGCACCGCGGCGGGCCACATCGGGCTGATCACGATCACGGGCCTGCCCACCGCCGACGGCCCCAGCGACTACCTCGCGATCGACGCGACGGTCTGGCGCGACGCGCCCTGACGGCGGACGACGCCGTCTCCCCCGCGCGGGGGAGACGGGGACGCGGTCGTGATCGTGCTGTGCGGGCTGGCTCTCCTCTTGCTGCGGGACCTCTCGCTGAAACGCCCGCTGCTGCCGCGCCCGCTCGCCGCCCTGGCGCGCCGGGTGGGCGTTCCGCTGCTGCCGGTGCGGGGCGTGGCCGGGGCGGTGGACCAGGTGCTGATCCACACGGGCGCGCTGCCCCACGGGATGTTCGACGGCGACCGGGAACACGTCACCACGGCGTGGGCGACGTGGTCGGGGACCGTGGTGGACTGCTTCTTCGTGCTGGGCGCCGTGCTGTTCGCGCCGGTCCTGCTGCCCTCACTCCACCGGGAGCGGACGGCCGGCCAGGTCGCGGGCGAGCAGGGTGGCACCGGCGACCGCGCCCGGCATCAGCACGACGGCGACCAGCGGCAGCAGGAACAGCAGGACGAGCGGCACCCCGAAGCCCAGCGCGAGGCCGAGCCGGCCGCGCAGCAGCCGCATGCGCTCGGAGACCGGGATCCCGCGCCGCGTCATGGCGACCGAGGACAGCTCGACGGTCAGGAAGAACCCTGAGACGGCGAAGCCGAGGGCGGGGACGACGGTCTGGCCGAGCAGCGGGACGAAGCCGAGGACGAAGAGCGGCACCGTGAACGCGAGCACCCGCAGCAGCACCTGGACGCTGTCGCGCAGCGAGGTCCACAGCTCCGCCCACAACGGCCGCCCGGGGCTGGCGGGCCCGCCGCCCTCGGTGCGCTCCACCGCCTCGGCCAGCGCCTCGTAGAACGGGTCGCCGATCAGCAGCGTGACGGCGGTGAACGTGATTACCGCCAGCAGCAGGCCGAAGGCGAAGAGCAACAGCGCGAACGTGGTCCGCAGCAGCGACCGCCAGGTCTCGTCCCAGTCGTCGGCGAACGGCGTGGCCCAGGACGCGATGTCGCCGGCGTAGAGGGCGAGCAGGACCAGGGCGGCCGCGTAGAGCACCAGCGCGATCAGCGCGGGCACCAGCCCGATCGCCAGCCACCGCCGGTGCGTGAACACCCACCGCTGGCCCTGCGCCAAGTACCGGATTCCCGCCGCGACATCTCTCACGGCGGCAAGGCTACCGGCTGCCGAAGGCGCCCCCGCCCGTGGGCGGTTGCCGCCGTCGGCGTCAATTGTGGCTGTGCAGCGCCTCGTTGAGGCCGCCCCAGGTGCCGGTGCGCTGAAGCACCTCGACGGTGCCGGTGGTGGAGTTGCGGCGGAAGAGGAGGTTGCTGGCGCCGGAGAGCTGGAGCGCCTTGACCACCTGGCCGTCGGGCAGCGTGACCCGGGTGCCCGCGGTGACATACAGCCCGGCCTCCACGACGCAGTCGTCGCCGAGGGAGATGCCGATGCCGGCCTGGGCGCCCAGCAGGCAGCGCGAGCCGATGGAGACGATCTGCTTCCCGCCGCCGGAGAGCGTGCCCATGATGGACGCGCCGCCGCCGATGTCCGAGCCGTCGCCGACGACGACGCCCGCGCTGATGCGGCCCTCGACCATGGAGACGCCGAGCGTGCCGGCGTTGAAGTTGACGAAGCCCTCGTGCATGACGGTGGTGCCGGTGGCCAGGTGGGCGCCGAGCCGGACGCGGTCCGCGTCGCCGATGCGGACGCCGGGCGGGGTCACGTAGTCGGTCATCCGGGGGAACTTGTCGACACTGGTGACGGTGAGGTGCCCGCCGGCGGCCCGGACCGCGAGCCGGGCCCGCTCGACACCGTCGACGGGGACCGGCCCGGCGTTGGTCCAGGCGACGTTCGCCAGCAGGCCGAACTGGCCCTCCAGGCTCAGCCCGTGCGGGTGCACCAGCCGGTGGCTTAGCAGGTGGAGCCGCAGATAGACGTCGTGGGCGTCGAGCGGCTTCGCCTGGAGGTCGGAGATGACCGTGCGCACCGCCACGACCTCGACCCCGCGCCGGTCGTCGGGGCCGAGCGCGCGGGGCGCGTCGTCGCCCAGCAGCTTGGCGGCCTCCTCGGCGGTCAGCCGCGCGGTGCCGGCGGTGCCCGGCTCCTCGGCCAGCTCGGGGGCGGGGAACCAGGTGTCGAGCACGGTGCCGTCGGCGGCGATGGTGGCGAGCCCGGCGGCGGCGGCGCCGGTGGTGCGGGGCAGGGCTGTGTCGGTCATGTGCCAGACGCTAACGGGTGGCCGCGTCCGGGGGCGAACCGGTCCCGGGGAGCAGTCGGGCGAACAGCGCCTCGGCCTCCTCCGCCGCGCAGGGCCGGCCGGTGAGCAGGAGCTGGATCAGCAGCCCGTCGGCCGCCGCGACGAGCGCCCGGGCGGTGTGCTCGTCGGGCACGAACGGGCGCAGCAGCGCGGTCATCCGGTCCAGGCAGTCGGCGGCGACCGGCCGGACCAAGGGCTGCCGCAGCCCGGCGAAGTACAGCTCGTAGGCCAGCTCGGTGGCGGCGCGCTCGGGCCCCAGGCACTCGGTGACGTACCGGCCCAGCTCGCGGGCGAGCGGACGGCCGGTGTCCACGGAACGAAGCCACTCGGCGAACCGGGTCAGCCAGGCGTCGTTGATCCGCTCGACGGCGGCGAGCAGCAGCTCGTCGCGGTCCGCGAAGTGGTAGGTGGTGGAGCCCAGCGGCACGTCGGCGGCGGCGGCCACGGCCCGGTGGCTGAGCCCGGCGATGCCACGCTCGCCGATGACCGTGACGGCCGCGTCGACGATGCGGGCGCGCCGGTCGGGGTCGTAGCGGCGGGCCATCAGTGGGCCCCGCCGAGGTTGAGCACGGTGACGCCGGCGATCACCAGCGCCACGCCGAGGAACTTGGCGAGGGAGGCGGTCTCGTTGAGGAACACCATGCCGATGGCGGCGACGACGGCGGTGCCGGCACCGGACCAGATGGCGTAGGCGGTGCCGACCTCCATCGACTTCAGGGTCTGCGCGAGCAGCGTGAAGGCGAGGAGGTAGCAGACGAGGGTGCCCAGGCTGGGCCACAGCTTGGCGAAGCCGTCGCTCTGCCTCATCAGCACGGTCCCGACGATCTCGAAGGCGATCGCGGCGGCCAGCGTCACATAGGTCATGCGGACAAGCGTACACAACGTTGCGTACGCCCGTACACAACGATTCCCGCGCCGGTGGAGTGACTGTCCTGCGCGTCGGCGAGGTACCCGCAGGGCGTTCCAGCCATCCTTGCGGCGAATTTTCCGTTCAACACACAGGAGTGAGAACCATGGCCGAGTGCGAGGTCTGCGGCAACGACTACCGAATGGCCTTCGAAGTGCGGGCGGCCGGCGAAGTGCACGTCTTCGACAGCTTCGAGTGCGCCGCCCAGCGCATGGCGCCGATCTGCGAGAACTGCCAGTGCCGCATCCTGGGCCACGGCCTGGAAACCGAGGACGGCCACTTCTTCTGCTGCGCCCACTGCGCCCGTGCGAAGGGCCACGCCCAACTCGTCGACCACGCCTGAACGACCCGCGGCGGCGGGCTCGTCACAAACGCGCGGCCCGCCGCCCGGCCTGTGCGAACGCGCGGCCGCTCAGACGTTGAAGCCCAGGGCCCGCAACTGGTCGCGGCCGTCGTCGGTGATCTTGTCCGGGCCCCACGGCGGCATCCAGACCCAGTTGATCTTCAGCTCGCTGACCAGGCCCTCGGTCGCCGACCTGGCCTGGTCCTCGATCACATCGGTCAGCGGACAGGCCGCCGAGGTCAGCGTCATGTCCAGGGTGGCCACGTTGTCGTCGTCGACGTGAATGCCGTAGATCAAGCCAAGGTTGACGACGTCGATGCCCAGCTCGGGGTCGACGACATCCATCATCGCCTCGCGGATCTCTTCCTCGTTCGCCGGCGCGGTCGTCGTCTCGCTCACAGCTTCTCCTTCAGCGGGCCGTCGCCCAGCACCTGGGCGGTGGCGTCCTTCCATGCCATCCAGCTCAGCAGCGCGCACTTCACACGCGCCGGGTACTTCGAGACCCCGGCGAACGCCACCGCGTCCTGGAGCACGTCCTCCATCGCGTCGTCCGGCGTCACCTGCCCACGGGACTGCATCAGCGTGAGGAACGTCTCCTGGACCCGGAGCGCCTCCGGCAGCTCCTTGCCCACCAGCAGATCGTTCAGCACGGACGCCGAGGCCTGGCTGATGGAACAGCCCTGGCCCTCGTAGGAGACATCGGCGATCGTCGTCCCCTCGTAGCGGACCCGCAGCGTGATCTCGTCCCCGCAGGTGGGGTTCACGTGGTGCACCTCGGCGTCGCCGTCACGCAGGCCGCGCCCGTGCGGGTGCTTGTAGTGATCCAGGATCACGTCCTGGTACATCGATTCGAGCTGCACGTCCTCAAACCGTCCTCATCCGAAGAAGCCACGGACGTACTCCAGCCCCGCGACCAGGGCGTCCACCTCGGCCGGCGTGGAGTACAGATAGAACGACGCCCGCGTGGTCGCAGGAATTCCGTAGCGCAGGCAGACCGGGCGGGCGCAGTGGTGGCCGACGCGGACCGCGATGCCCTGCTCGTCGAGCACCTGGCCCACATCGTGCGGGTGGATGTCGCCGAGCGTGAACGAGATCGTCGCGCCGCGGTCCTCCCCCGACACCGGCCCGATGATCCTCAGGTCCGGCACCTCGGCCAGCCGGCCCAGGGCGTACCGGGTGATCGCGTGCTCGTGCGCCGCGATCTTGTCCATGCCGATGGCCGAGAGGTAGTCCACGGCGGCGCCCAGGCCCACCGCCTGCGCGATCGGCGGGGTGCCCGCCTCGAACTTGTGCGGCGCCGGGGCGTACGTCGAGGAGCTCATCGTGACCGTCTCGATCATCTCCCCGCCGCCCAGGAACGGCGGCAGGTCCTCCAGCAGCTCCTGCCGGCCCCACAGCACGCCGATGCCGGTCGGGCCGCACATCTTGTGACCGGTGAAGGCCACGAAGTCCGCCTGGAGCGCCTGCACGTCCAGCGCCATGTGCGGCGCGGCCTGCGAGGCGTCGATCACGACGAGGGCGCCGACCTGCTGGGCACGGCGGACGATCTCCTCGACCGGGTTGAACGTGCCCAGGACATTGGAGACGAGGACGAAGGAGACGACCTTGGTCCGCTCGGTGATGACCTCCTCGATGTTCGACAGGTCGAGCCTGCCGTCGTCGGTGAGGCCGAACCACTTCAGCTTCGCGCCCGTGCGCTGCGCGAGGAGCTGCCACGGCACGATGTTGGAGTGGTGCTCCATCTCCGTGATGACGATCTCGGTGGCGGCGTCCACCCGGTAGGGCTCGTCGGCCCAGCCGAGCATGTTGGCCACGAGGTTCAGCGACTCCGAGGCGTTCTTGGTGAAGACCACCTCGTCGCGGCTGGGCGCGTTGATGAACGCGGCCACCTTGTCACGGGCGCCCTCGTACAGCGCGGTGGCCTCCTCGGCCAGCACATGAACGCCGCGGTGCACGTTGGCGTGGTGGCGCTCGTAGTAGTCGTTGAGCGCGTCGAGCACCTGGCGCGGCTTCTGCGAGCTGGCCGCGTTGTCCAGGTAGACCAGCGGCTTCCCGCCGTGGACCGTGCGGTCCAGCGCGGGGAAGTCCTTGCGGATCGTCTCGGTGTCGAGCAGACCCGCGTGCGTTTGCGTCACGAGACGCCCCCCTTTGTGTACTGCTCGTAGCCCTCGGCCTCCAGCTTGTCGGCCAGCTCCGGGCCACCGGACTCCACGACCCGGCCGCCGGCGAAGACGTGCACGTGGTCGGGCTTGATGTAGCGCAGGATGCGCGTGTAGTGAGTGATCAGCAGGGTGCCGACCTCGCCCGTCTCGCGGACACGGTTGACGCCCTCGGAGACGATCCGCAGCGCGTCGATGTCCAGGCCCGAGTCGGTCTCGTCCAGGATCGCGATCTTCGGCCGCAGCAGCTCGAGCTGAAGGATCTCGTGGCGCTTCTTCTCGCCGCCGGAGAAGCCCTCGTTCACATTGCGGTCGGCGAAGGCGGGGTCCATCTCCAGGCGCTCCATGGCCTCCTTGACCTCCTTCACCCAGGTCCGCAGCCGGGGCGCCTCACCGCGGATGGCGGTGGCGGAGGTGCGCAGGAAGTTGGACACGGAGACACCCGGCACCTCGACCGGGTACTGCATGGCCAGGAAGACGCCGGCCCGCGCCCGCTCGTCGACGGACATCTCCAGGACGTCCTCGCCGTCCAGCGTGACGGTGCCGCCGGTGACGGTGTACTTGGGGTGCCCTGCCAGCGAGTAGGCGAGGGTGGACTTGCCGGAGCCGTTGGGGCCCATGATGGCGTGCGTCTCGCCCTGCTTCACGGTCAGGTCGACCCCGCGCAGGATCTCTTTGGGGCCGCCTTCGCCGTCGACGGAGACGTGCAGGTCGTGGATCTCAAGCGTTGCCATGGGGTTGCCTCAGGACTCCTGGGTGACGGAGACGAGCACGGCGGCGCCGGGGCCGTCTCCTTCGATCTTGACGGGGTAAACGGGGATGGGGCGGGTCGCGGGCAGCCCGGACGGCTTGCCGGTGCGCAGGTCGAAGCTGGAGCCGTGCAGCCAGCACTCGATCTGGCAGTCCGCCACCTCGCCCTCGGACAGCGAGACGTTCGCGTGCGAGCAGATGTCGTTGACCGCGAACACCTCGCCCTCGGTGCGCACGACGGCCACCGGGACACCGCCGAGCTCCACGCGCCGGGGGACGTCCTCCTCCAGGTCCCCGAGCGCGCAGACCCTGACGAAGCTCTCGGCGCCGGTCATCCGATCGACTCCGCGAGCTCGGCCTCCAGCTTGGCGATCAGCCGCTCCTCGACGTCGGGCACGCCGATCTGCTGGACCAGCTCGGCGAAGAAGCCGCGCACGACCAGGCGGCGCGCCTCCTCGGCCGGGATGCCCCGGGCCATCAGGTAGAAAAGCTGCTCGTCCTCGAACCGGCCGGTGGCCGAGGCGTGGCCGGCGCCGACGATCTCGCCGGTCTCGATCTCCAGGTTGGGGACCGAGTCCACCCGCGCCCCGTCGGTGAGGACCAGGTTGCGGTTGAGCTCGTACGTGTCGGTGCCGGTGGCCGCGGACCGGATCAGCACGTCGCCGATCCACACCGCGTGCGCGTCCTTGCCCTGGAGCGCGCCCTTGTAGGCCACGTTGCTGCGGCAGTTGGCGGCGGTGTGGTCCACCAGGAGCCGGTGCTCCTGGTGCTGCCCGTTGTCCGTGAAGTACAGCCCGTACAGCTCGGCCTCGCCGCCGGGGCCCGCGTAGGAGACCCGCGGGTGGATCCGGACCACGTCGCCGCCGAAGGTGACGACGACGGACTTCACGGTGGCGTCACGGCCGACCAGCACGTTGTGCTGGGTGCAGTGCACGGCCGTGTCGTCCCAGTCCTGCACGGAGACCACGGTGAGCTTGGCGCCGTCGCCGACCTGGAACTCCACGTTCGCCGCCCGGACGGTGTCGCCGGTGTGGTCCAGAACGAGGACGACCTCGGCGAACGCCCCGATCTCGAAGACCGTGTGCCCGAAGGTGACCCCGCCCTCGCCGTGCAGGCTCACCCGGACCGGCTCGGTCAGCACGGCCTCGGCGGGCACCGAGACGACCGTGGCCTTCTCGAAGGCGCTGAACGCCTGCGCGGCGACCCGGTCCGCGGGCTTGCCCGCCCGGCCGATGCGCGGGTCGGTCCGGTCGACGGACTCGATGGTCACGCCGTCGGGGGCGGTCACCTCGATCTTGGCGGAGCCGCCTGCGACGGCGGTGCCGTCGTGCAGCCCCTTCAGCCGCTCCAGGGGAGTGAAGCGCCACTCCTCCTCGCGGCCGTGGGGCACCGGGAAGTCCGCCACGTCGAAGGACGGCGGCGCGCTCATCCGGGTGGCCACGGTGGATTCGGCGGCCACCGCGACCGCTCCTCCCGCGCTGGAGCCGGCCGGGATGCTCTGGGCCTCAGCCATGGGTGTCGTCGTGCTCACTCTCTTGATCCGATGAAATCAACGTCTGCGTCCGGACGAGCCGGCCGGCCCGTCAGCCGACCGCGCCCTCCATCTGGAGCTCGATCAGCCGGTTGAGCTCCAGGGCGTACTCCATGGGCAGCTCCTTGGCGATCGGCTCGACGAAGCCGCGCACGATCATGGCCATCGCCTCGTCCTCGGACAGCCCGCGGCTCATCAGGTAGAAGAGCTGGTCGTCGCTGACCTTGGAGACGGTCGCCTCGTGGCCCATCGTCACGTCGTCCTCGCGGACGTCCACATACGGGTAGGTGTCCGAGCGGGAGATGGTGTCCACCAGCAGGGCGTCGCACAGGACGTTCGACTTGGAGCCCTCGGCGCCCTCGCCGATCTCGATCAGACCGCGGTAGGAGGTCCGCCCGCCGCCCCGGGCCACCGACTTGGAGACGATGTTCGAGGAGGTGCGGGGGGCCATGTGCACCATCTTGGCGCCGGCGTCCTGGTGCTGTCCCTCGCCGGCGAAGGCGATGGACAGCGTCTCGCCCTTGGCGTGCTCGCCCATCAGGTAGACCGCCGGGTACTTCATGGTGACCTTGGAGCCGATGTTGCCGTCGACCCACTCCATGGTGGCGCCCTCGTAGGCGACGGCGCGCTTGGTCACCAGGTTGTACACGTTGTTCGACCAGTTCTGGATGGTCGTGTAGCGGCAGCGGCCGCCCTTCTTGACGATGATCTCCACGACCGCCGAGTGCAGCGAGTCCGACTTGTAGATCGGCGCGGTGCAGCCCTCGACGTAGTGCACGTAGGCGTTCTCGTCGACGATGATCAGGGTCCGCTCGAACTGGCCCATGTTCTCGGTGTTGATCCGGAAGTACGCCTGGAGCGGGATGTCGACGTGCACGCCCGGCGGCACGTAGATGAACGATCCGCCGGACCACACGGCCGTGTTCAGCGCGGCGAACTTGTTGTCACCGGCCGGGATGACCGTGCCGAAGTGCTCCTGGAACAGCTCCGGGTGCTCCTTGAGCGCGGTGTCCGTGTCCAGGAAGATCACGCCCTGCCGCTCCAGGTCCTCGCGGATCTGGTGGTAGACGACCTCAGACTCGTACTGCGCCGCGACACCCGCGACCAGCCGCTGCTTCTCGGCCTCGGGGATGCCCAGCTTGTCGTACGTGCTCTTGATGTCCTCGGGCAGGTCGTCCCAGCTCTGGGCCTGCTTCTCGGTGGACCGCACGAAGTACTTGATGTTGTCGAAGTCGATGCCGCTGAGGTCGGAGCCCCAGTTGGGCATGGGCTTCTTGCCGAAGAGCTTCAGCCCCTTCAGCCGCAGCCTGAGCATCCACTCCGGCTCCGACTTCTTGGCCGAGATGTCACGGACGACGTCCTCGGACAGGCCGCGCTTGGCGGCGGCACCGGCCGTGTCGGAGTCGGCCCAGCCGTATTCGTACTTGCCCAGCCCCTCGAGCTCGGGGTGGGCCGTCTCCGTGGGGAGCGTCATGCGGGGTTCCTCCCGGCGATGCGTGGTGGTGCGGTGGTCTTGGTGTGCTGCGTGCTCTCGGCCGTGTGCTCGGCCCGGGGAACGAACGTCGTGCAGACGCCGTCACCATGGGCGATGGTGGCCAGGCGCTGCACATGGGTGCCCAGCAGGCGGGAGAAGACCTCGGTCTCCGCCTCGCACAACTGGGGGAACCGCGCGGCGGCGTGCGCCACCGGACAGTGATGCTGACACAACTGTTCCCCGGCCGGCGCGGGCACCGTCCGGGCCACGGCCGCGTAGCCGTGCTGGGACAGCGCCTCGGCCAGCGCCCGGGCCCGGTCCCCCGGCGCGGCCCGCTCCAGGAAGGGGCGGTACTGCTCGGCCTGCGCGGCGGCCTTGGCCCGGGCGAAGTCCATCACCGCCGCGGCGCCCAGCTCACCGCCGCCGGCGCTGCGCTCGATCCAGCGCAGCGCCTCGACGGCCAGCTCGTCGTACGCCTGGTCGAACGCGTCCCGGCCGCAGTCGGTGATCGCGAACACCTTGGCCGGCCGGCCCCGGCCGCGCGAGCCGTAGACCCGCTTGTCCCGGGGCTCCACCAGCCCGTCGGCGACGAGGGCGTCGAGGTGGCGCCGCACGGCGGCCTGGGTCAGGCCCAGCCGCTCGGCGAGCTCGGCCGCGGTGGACGGACCGTGGTCGAGAATGGAACGGGCGACCCGCCGTCGCGTGCCGGACTGCTCCTCGGCCGCGGCGGCCAGGGGCGAAGCACCGGGGGCGTCCTGGGCCTCCGGCGTCTCGTTCCGCTCGCCGCCGTTTTTCACAACGCCATTGTTGCGTAATTCTCGCGACGCGAGCAAGCCACGTCTTGACCAGCCCGAATGCAGTACATCACGTAAGGCATACCTAACCTCCGGGCGGCCCGGGAGCCCGCGGTCACCGGCCGCCGCCGGGGCTTTCTAGACTCGCCCTCATGCACACCGCAGGGGGCGCGCCGGCCGTCGAAGCAGTCGGCCTGGTCAAACGGTACGGGCGCACGACCGCGCTGAACGGTCTCGACCTCACCGTCGGCCAGGGGACCGTGACCGCGGTGCTCGGGCCGAACGGCGCGGGCAAGACCACCGCCGTCGAGTCCTGCGAGGGCTACCGCGTGCCGGACGCCGGCCGGCTCCGCGTGCTCGGCCTGGACCCGGTCGCCGACGCCGCCGCGCTGCGGCCCAGGATCGGCGTGATGCTCCAGGACGACGGCGTCTACCCGGGTGTGCGGGCCGTCGAGATGCTGCGCCACATGGCCCGGCTGCACGCGCACCCGCTGGACGTGGACGACCTCGTCGAACGGCTCGGCCTCGGCGCCTGCGGCCGGACCCCCTACCGACGGCTGTCCGGCGGCCAGCGGCGGCGGCTGGCCCTGGCGCTGGCCGTGGTCGGCCGCCCCGAGCTGGTCTTCCTCGACGAGCCGACCGCCGGCCTCGACCCGCAGGCCCGGCACGCCACCTGGGACCTGATCCGCGAGCTGCGCGGGGACGGCGTCACCGTCGTGCTCACCACGCACCACATGGAGGAGGCCGAGGAGCTGTCCGACGACGTGGCCATCGTGGACGCGGGCCGGGTGATCGCCGCCGGGAGTCCCGCCGAGCTGTGCCGCGGCGGCAACGCGGACGTGCTGCGCTTCACCGGCCGCCCGGGCCTGGACCTGGTCTCGCTGCGCCAGGCGCTGCCGGCGGGCAGCGAGGCGGGCGAGCCGAGCCCCGGCAGCTACCGGATCACCGGCGACGTCGACCCCCGGCTGCTGGCCACCGTCACCGCATGGTGCGCCCAGCACGGGGTGCTCGCCGACCGGATCACCACCCAGCGGCACACGCTGGAGGACGTCTTCCTGGAACTGACCGGCAAGGAGCTGCGGTCGTGAGCGAGCCGACGAACGACACGGTGGCCCCGGGCGCCGGCCGGCACACCCCGCGCCCCGGGGCGGCGCCGCTGCCGCGGATGATCGCCGCCCAGGCCGCGCTGGAGACCCGCATGCTGCTGCGCCACGGCGAGCAGTTGCTGCTGACGGCGGTGATCCCGACGCTGCTGCTCGTGCTGTTCAGCACGGTGGACATCGTGGACGTGGGCGACGGCGAGCGCGTCGACTTCCTGGCCCCGGGCATCCTGGCGCTGGCCGTGCTGTCCACCGCGTTCACCGGGCAGGCCATCGCCACCGGCTTCGAACGCCGGTACGGCGTCCTCAAGCGGCTCGGCGCCTCCCCGCTGCCGCGCTGGGCGCTGATGTGCGGCAAGACCTGCGCCGTACTGGTCACCCTGGCGCTCCAGACGATGCTGCTGACGGCCGTAGCGCTGGCGCTGGGCTGGTCCCCGCACGGCAACCCGCTGGCCGTGGCCCTGCTGATGCTGCTGGGCACCGCGGCCTGCGCCGGGCTGGGGCTGCTGATGGCCGGCACGCTGCGCGCCGAGGCCACGCTGGCGGCGGCGAACCTCGTCTTCGTCCTGCTGCTCTTCTTCGGCGGGGTGATCGTTCCACTGGAGGACTTCCCCGACGGGGTGGTGACCGTGCTGGAGCTGCTGCCGGTCAGCGCCCTCTCCTCCGGGCTGCGCGAGGTGCTGCGGGACGGCGCCGGCCTGCCGTGGGGCGAGGCCGGGGTGCTGGCCGTCTGGGCGGTCCTCGGTCTGGGCGCGGCGGCCCGCTTCTTTCGCTGGGAGTAGGGGCTTTCGCTGGGAGTAGCGGTTTTCGCCGGGGGTTGGAGCCCCGGCCGCCCCCTCGTGAATCGGCGCACAAGCGGGGGCATAGCATGAGCGGGTGCCAAAAGCAGTGCGAAACCCCCTGGCCTTCATCGCCGAACGCTGGACACCGCGGCCCGAAACGGTGCGGCGCGCGGCTCTCGCCGCCCTCGTGATGAGCGTGGTCATCGTCGTCACCGGCGGCGCGGTCCGGCTCACCGGCTCGGGGCTCGGCTGCGACACCTGGCCCAAGTGCAGCGACGACAGCCTGGTCGCCACCTCCGAGATGGGCGTCCACGGCCTGATCGAGTTCGCCAACCGGATGATGGCCTACGTCGTCTCCGCCGCCGTCGGCTGGGTGATCGTCGCGTCCCGGGCCGCCAAGCCGCACCGCCGCGGGCTGACCCGGCTGGGCTGGGCGCAGTTCTGGGTCGTGATGAGCAACGGCGTCATCGGCGGCATCACCGTGCTGACCGAGCTGAACCCGTACATCGTGGCCGCGCACTTTCTGGCCGCCACCGCGCTGATCACGGCGGCGACCGTGACCTGGCAGCGGGCCCGGGAGGGCGACGCGGAGCCGCGTCCGCTGGTCGGGGTGCCGGTGCGGCGCGCGGTGTGGGGCCTCACGGCGCTCGTCGGCGCGCTGCTCGTGGCCGGCACCGCGGTCACCGGCAGCGGCAAGCACGCGGGCGACAACAGCGACATCGAGCGAATGCCGTTCGACTGGGAGTGGGTGACCCGGGTGCACTCCGGGCTGGCCTGGGCGGTCGTGCTGGGCACGGTGGCGCTGTGGATCGTGCTGCGCCTGGTGGACGCCCCGCAGGTGGTGCGGGACCGGGCCCGCGACCTGTTCGTGGTGCTGATGGCGCAGGGCGTCATCGGCTACACGCAGTACGCGCTGGACGAGCCCGAGGTGCTGGTCGGCATCCACCTGCTGGGCTCGTCGCTGGTCTGGATCGCGACGCTCCGGTTCCTGCTGGCCACCCGCGAGCGCGGCCAGGTCCCGGCCGCGGCCAGCGGGGACGACCGGGAGGACGCCGCGCCGCTGGCCACCGCGACGACCGTCTGACGACGCCCCTCCGAGACAACGGGCGGGCCCCCGCGAGCATCTCTCGCGGGGGCCCGCCCCGTGGTTCGGTGCCGTGTTGTCAGTGCCCGCGGCCGGCTCCGCCGATCTGGATGCCGGCCATCCGCTTCCACTCGTAGGCCCCCGTCCGCACCCGGGCGGCCAGTTCCCCGTCGAACGCCTCGTGCAGCGGCACGTTGGATCGTTCCGCCGCGTGGGTCAGGGCATCGCGGCTGCGGGACACGAGGTCGCCCCAGCCGCCGTCCGCGCCCACCAGCACCAGCCGGTAGCCGCGCGTGCCGAGGTAGGAGATCTGCCCCTCCGCCCGCCCGCCGTGGGCGGCGGCGAAGGAACGGACACGGCGGACCAGCCGCCTCGTCTCGCGTTCGTCAGAATCAGCCATGCCCGCATACTACCGGCCGGTAATTATCCGTGGCGGGGCGGTGGTCGGTACCCATCGGAGCGGGCAGGGGGCGCAGGCGCGCGAACAGCGGGCGCGCGCAGGGAAACGTCAGCGCAGGAACGGGTCGATGGCCACCGCGAGGAAGACCAGCGAGACATAGGTGATGGACCAGTGGAACAGCCGCATCTCCTTGAGCCTCGCGCCCCGCAGACCCGCCCGGGCGCGGTTCAGCAGCGCGTGTGCCTCCCACAGCCACCAACCGCCGGCCAGCGCCGCCACCAGCGGGTAGAACCACCCGACATAGCCCAGCGGCCACAGCGCCAGCGAGACGGCCACCATCACCCAGCTATAGAGAACGATCTGCCGCGCCACCACGGTGTTGGCCGCGATCACCGGCAGCATCGGGACGCCGACGCGGGCGTAGTCGTCCTTCACCTTCATCGACAGCGGCCAGTAGTGCGGCGGCGTCCAGAAGAACATCACCAGGAAGAGGATGACCGCGGCCCAGGACAGCGAGCCCGTCACCGAGGACCAGCCGATGAGCACCGGCAGACAGCCGGCGATGCCGCCCCACACGATGTTCTGCGCGGTGCGGCGCTTGAGCCACATCGTGTACACCACGACGTAGAACAGCAGCGCGCCGAGCGAGAGCGCGGCGGAGAACCAGTTGACCGTGAGGCCGAACCACAGCGTCGAGATCACGGCCAGCGCCAGGCCGAACGCCAGGCACTCCCCCGGCCGGACGATCCCGGTCACCAGCGGCCGGTTGCGGGTGCGGTCCATCAGCGCGTCGATGTCGCGGTCGATGTACATGTTCAGCGCGTTGGCGCCGCCCGCCGACAGGTAGCCGCCCAGGCAGGTGGCGAGCACCAGCCACAGATCGGGCACGCCCTGCTCGGCGAGGAACATCACCGGAACCGTGGTGATCAGCAGCAGTTCGATGATGCGCGGTTTCGTGAGCGCGATGAACGCCTTGACCCGGGCTCCCGCTGTCCAGCGGTCGGAGCCCTGAGCGAGCTCTGCCGCGGGACGGGAATCGACGGCCGTCACGGACACCCCTGGATGTGCGACATCAGCGACTGGCGCTGCGGGCAGAAACGCGGGCTCCGCCGGCGAACCGGCTGGTGGGAGCTCGCACGTACCCCGCCACTTTAGACGCCCGGCTTGCGCGGCTTGTCGCCGGGGCCCCCGTGTTGACGGGCGTGCCGGAACGCCCTGGCTGGGGCACCCTGGAATCATCGGCCGGCGGGCCGGTCCGGGACCTGACGGAGACCCGAGGCTCCCCCGGCCACCCGCCCCGCCGGAGGTAGGCTCGACACCGCCCGGTGAGCCGTGCTCCGCCGCCTGGCGGAGAAGCCCCGTCACCGGCATGACACATGCGGAGAGGAGCCCTGACGCAGGGTGAGCACCAAGCCGACCACCTCAGACCTCGAATGGACGGATCTGGACGACCGGGCCGTGGACACCGCCCGGGTCCTGGCCGCGGACGCCGTGCAGAAGGTCGGGAACGGCCACCCCGGCACGGCCATGAGCCTGGCACCCGCCGCCTACCTGGTCTTCCAGAAGCTGATGCGGCACGACCCGTCCGACCCCGACTGGACCGGCCGGGACCGCTTCGTGCTGTCCGTGGGCCACACCAGCCTCACGCTGTACACCCAGCTCTACCTGGCCGGGTACGGCCTGGAGCTCGATGACCTCAAGTCCTTCCGCACCTGGGGTTCCCGCACGCCGGGCCACCCCGAGCACGGGCACACCGTCGGGGTGGAGACCACGACCGGCCCGCTGGGACAGGGCATCGGCAACGCGGTGGGCATGGCGATGGCCGCCCGCTACGAGCGCGGCCTGTTCGACCCGGAGGCGGCCCCCGGCACCTCCCCGTTCGACCACACCATCTGGGTGTTCGCCGGCGACGGCTGCCTCCAGGAGGGCGTGGCCGCCGAGGCCGCGTCGCTGGCCGGCCACCAGAAGCTCGGCAACCTGGTGCTGCTGTACGACGACAACCACATCTCGATCGAGGGCGACACCGCCACCGCGTTCTCCGAGGACGTCCTGGCGCGCTTCGAGGCCTACGGCTGGCACGTCCAGCGCGTGGCGGCCAAGGAGAACGGCGACCTGGACCCGCGGGCGCTGCACGCCGCGTTCACGGCCGCCAAGGCGGAGACCGAGCGGCCCTCCATCATCGCGGCCCGCTCGATCATCGCCTGGCCGGCCCCGCACGCGCAGAACACCGAGGGGGCGCACGGCACGGCACTCGGCCCCGACGAGGTCGCCGCGACCAAGCGCGTGCTGGGCTTCGACCCCGAGCGCAGCTTCGAGGTCGAGGACGCCGTGCTGGCGCACGCGCGCGGCGCCGTGGAGCGCGGCCAGACCGCGCACGCCGAATGGGACAAGCGGCTCGCCGCCTGGCGCGCGGCCAACCCGGAGCGGGCGGCCGAGTTCGACCGGATCAAGGCCGGGAAGCTGCCGGAGAGCTGGGAGAAGGCGCTGCCCTCCTTCGACGCCGGCACCGACGTGGCCACCCGCAAGGCGTCCGGCAAGGTCCTGGCGGAGCTGGGCGCGGTGATCCCGGAGCTGTGGGGCGGCTCGGCCGACCTTGCGGGCTCCAACAACACCACGATCGACGCCTCTTCGTCGTTCCTCCCGGCGGGCAACCCGCTGCCGGAGGCCGACCCGTACGGCCGCACCGTGCACTTCGGCATCCGCGAGCACGCCATGGGCTCGGCCATGAACGGCATCGCCCTGCACGGCAACACCCGTATCTACGGCGGCACGTTCCTGGTCTTCTCCGACTACATGCGCCCGGCCGTGCGGCTGGCCGCGCTGATGAAGCTGCCGGTCACCTACGTGTGGACGCACGACTCCATCGGCCTGGGCGAGGACGGCCCGACCCACCAGCCGGTCGAGCACCTCGCGTCCCTGCGCGCCATCCCCGGGCTGAACGTGGTCCGCCCGGCCGACGCGAACGAGACCACCATCGCCTGGCGCGAGATCCTGCGGCGCGACGACGCCCCGCACGCGCTGGCGCTCACCCGGCAGAACGTTCCCACCTACGAGCCCAACGAGGACGCGGCCAGGGGCGGTTACGTGCACACCGAGGCCGAGGGCGGCACCCCGCGCGCCATCCTCCTGGCCACCGGCTCCGAGCTGCATCTCGCGCTGGCCGCCCGTGACGAGCTCCAGGCCGAGGGCGTGCCGACCCGCGTCGTGTCCATGCCCTGCGTGGAGTGGTTCGAGCAGCAGGACCAGGCGTACCGCGACCGCGTTCTGCTGCCCGAGGTGAAGGCGCGCGTCGCCGTCGAGGCCGGCATCGGTCTGACCTGGCACGCCTACGTCGGCTCGGCGGGCCGGATCGTGTCGCTGGAGCACTTCGGTGCCTCGGCCGACTACAAGACGCTTTACCGCGAGTTCGGCATCACCCCGGAAGCCGTGGCCCAGGCCGCGCGGGAATCCCTGACGGCCGCCGAGCGCTGACACCGACACACAAGACAGCAGGAGATGCGAATTCCATGACCGACGCACTCAAGCGCCTCTCCCAGGAGGGTGTCGCGATCTGGCTGGACGATCTGTCCCGTTCGATGATCACGTCCGGCCGCCTCGGTGAACTGCTCGACCAGCAGCACGTCGTGGGTGTCACCACCAACCCCTCGATCTTCCAGAAGGCGATCTCCGCCGGGGAGGGTTACGAGGAGCAGGTGGCGGACCTGGCCGCCCGCCGTGTCACGGTCGAGGAGGCGGTGCGCATGATCACCACCGCCGACGTCCGGGACGCGGCCGACGTGCTGCGCCCGGTGTACGAGGCCACCGGCGGCCTCGACGGCCGGGTGTCCATCGAGGTGGACCCGCGCCTGGCCCACAACACGCGGGCCACCATCGCGGAGGCCAAGCAGTTGGCCTGGCTGGTGGACCGGCCCAACACGTTCATCAAGATCCCCGCCACCCGCGCCGGGCTCCCGGCCATCACCGAGACCATCGCGCGGGGCATCAGCGTCAACGTCACGCTGATCTTCTCGCTCCAGCGCTACCGCGAGGTGATGGACGCCTACCAGGCGGGCCTGGAGCAGGCGCAGGCCAAGGGCCTTGACCTGTCGACGATTTACTCGGTGGCGTCGTTCTTCGTCTCCCGGGTGGACACCGAGATCGACAAGCGGCTGGACGCCATCGGCACCCCGGAGGCCACCGCGCTGCGCGGCAAGGCCGCCGTCGCCAACGCCCGCCTCGCCTACCAGGCGTACGAGGAGGTCGTGGGCGCCGACCGGTGGGCCGCCCTGTCCCGCGCCGGGGCGAACCCGCAGCGTCCGCTGTGGGCCTCGACCGGCGTGAAGGACCCGGCGTACCCCGACACCCTGTACGTGACCGAGCTGGTCGCCCCCGGCACCGTCAACACCATGCCGGGCGCCACGCTCCAGGCCACCGAGGACCACGGGAAGATCACCGGCAACACCGTCCAGGGCACCTACGAGCAGGCCCGCGCCGACCTCGACGCGCTGGACAAGGTCGGCGTCTCCTACGACGACGTCGTCCAGTTGCTGGAGGACGAGGGCGTGGAGAAGTTCGAGACCGCCTGGACGGGGCTTCTCGACTCGACCAAGGCCGAGTTGGAGCGCCTGGCGGGCGGGGAGGACTGAGACTCCGGTGAGCGGCAGCGCGAACCACGACAACCCCCTGCGCTCGTCGCAGGACCGACGGCTCCCGCGCATCGCGGGGCCGTCGGGCCTGGTCATCTTCGGCGTCACCGGGGACCTGTCCCGCAAGAAGCTCATGCCCGCCGTGTACGACCTCGCCAACCGGGGGCTGCTGCCGCCGGGGTTCTCCCTGGTGGGCTTCGCCCGCCGCGACTGGGCCCACGAGGACTTCTGCGAGATCGTGCACGAGTCGGTCAAGCAGTACTCGCGCACCCCGTTCCGCGAGGAGGTGTGGCGCCAGCTCGCCGAGGGGATGCGTTTCGTCCCCGGTGTCTTCGACGACGACGAGGCGTTCACCACGCTGCGTTCCACCATCGAGCAGCTCGACAAGGAACGCGGCACCGGGGGCAACTTCGCCTTCTACCTGTCCGTGCCGCCGAAGTTCTTCCCCACGGTGGTGCGGCAGCTCAAGAAGCACGGGCTGTCCAACGCGCCGACCGACTCCTGGCGGCGCGCGGTCATCGAGAAGCCGTTCGGCCACGACCTGGCCTCCGCCCAGGAGCTCAACCAGGTCGTGCACGAGGTCTTCTCGCCCAACGAGGTCTTCCGCATCGACCACTACCTGGGCAAGGAGACCGTTCAGAACATCCTGGCGCTGCGGTTCGCCAACACGATGTTCGAGCCCATCTGGAACCGGTCCTACGTCGACCACGTGCAGATCACGATGGCCGAGGACATCGGGATCGGCGGCCGGGCAGGGTACTACGACGGCATCGGCTCGGCCCGGGACGTCATCCAGAACCACCTGCTCCAACTGCTGGCCCTGACCGCGATGGAGGAGCCCGCCTCCTTCGACGCGGACGCGCTGGTCACGGAGAAGCTGAAGGTGCTCCAGGCCGTCAAGCTGCCGGAGGACCTGGCCCGGCACACGGTGCGCGGGCAGTACACGGCGGGCTGGCAGGGCGGCCAGAAGGTGGCCGGGTACCTGGAGGAGGACGGCATCGACCCGGCCTCCGTCACCGACACGTACGCGGCCATGCGGCTGGAGATCGACAACCGCCGCTGGGCGGGCGTCCCGTTCTACCTGCGCACCGGCAAGCGGCTGGGGCGGCGCGTCACGGAGATCGCGGTGGTCTTCCAGCGGGCGCCGTACTCCCCGTTCGACGCCACCGACACCCAGGAGCTGGGGCGCAACGCCCTGGTGATCCGGGTGCAGCCGGACGAGGGCATCACGGTCCGGTTCGGCTCCAAGGTGCCCGGCACGCAGATGGAGATCCGGGACGTGACGATGGACTTCGCCTACGGTGAGTCCTTCACGGAGTCCAGCCCGGAGGCGTACGAGCGGCTGCTGCTGGACGTGCTGCTCGGCGACGCCAACCTCTTCCCCCGGCACCAGGAGGTCGAGCGCTCCTGGGAAATCCTCGACCCGGTCGAGGAGTTCTGGGCCCGGCACGGCAAGCCCGAGCCGTACACGGCCGGCACCTGGGGTCCCAGGGCGGCGGATGACATGCTCGGACGCGACGGACGGAGCTGGCGGCGGCCATGAATATCGACCTGACGGACACGACGTCCAGCCAGATCAACGCGGCTCTGGTGCAGGCGCGCCGGGCGGTCGGCTCGGCCGTCGGGATGGTGCTGACCCTCGTCATCGTCACCGACGAGGGAAACCATTACGACGCGCTCAAGGCCGCCAGCGAGGCGTCCAAGGAGCACCCCTCCCGGATCCTGGTGGTCATCAAGCGGCCCGGCCGCTCGCCGCGCGATCGGGCCGGGGCGCGGCTGGACGCCGAGGTCCGGGTGGGCGGCGACGTCGGCAACGGCGAGACGGTGCTGCTGCGGCTGCACGGCGAGCTGGCGGCGCACGCCTACAGCGTCGTCCTGCCGCTGCTGCTGCCGGACGCGCCGGTGGTGGTGTGGTGGCCGGAGGACGCGCCGGGCAGCCCCGCGGAGGACCTGCTGGGCACGCTGGCGCAGCGCCGCATCACCGACGCGGCGGCCAACGAGGATCCGGTGAGCGCGCTGGGCACCCGCGCCGAGGTGTACGCGCCCGGCGACACGGACCTGGCGTGGACGCGGATCACTCCGTGGCGCAGCGTGCTGGCGGCGGCGCTCGACCAGAAGCACTCGAAGATCTCGTCCGCCGAGGTGGAGGGCGAGGAGTACAACCCCAGCACGGAGCTGCTGGCGCTGTGGCTGGCCGAGCGGCTGGCGGTGCCGGTGGAGCGCGTCGTGTCGCAGGGGCCGGGCATCACGGCGGTGCGGCTGTCCACCGAGGACGGCGTCATCTGCCTGGACCGGCCGGACGGTTCGCTGGCCACGCTGGCGGTGCCGGGCCAGCCGGACCGCCATGTGGCGCTGCACCGGCGCAGCACGGCGGAGCTGATCGCGGAGGAGCTGCGGCGGCTGGATCCGGACGAGGCGTACGCGCAGGCCGTCCGGCACGGCTTGCGGCGGCTCCACTCGCCGCCGCCGGCGGCGGCCCCGACGGCGCCGCCCAAGGCCCCGGCGAAGGCGGCGAAGAAGGGTGCCGCCACGGCGGAGCGGGCCGGCGGCAAGCAGCCGGGGAAGGCGTCATGACGCTCCCGCCGAACCTGTCGCTCCTCGTCCACCGCGACCCGGAGCTGATGGCGCAGGCCGCGGCGGCCAGGCTGATCACGGCGATCGTGGACGCCCAGGCCGCCGGCGGCTCGGCGTCGGTGGTGCTGACCGGGGGCCGGAACGGGAACGGCCTGCTGGCCGCTCTCGCCGGCTCCCCGGCCCGGGACGCCGTGGACTGGGGCCATGTGGACCTGTGGTGGGGCGACGAGCGGTTCCTGCCGGCCGGCCACCCCGACCGCAACTACACCCAGGCGTGCCAGGCGCTGCTGGACGCCCTTCCGCTGGACCCGGCCCGGGTGCGTCCGATGCCGGCCTCGGACGGCCCACCGGGCGACGACCCCGAGGCGGCGGCGGAGGCGTACGCGGCGGAACTGGCCGACGCGCCGGGCCCGTTCGACGTGCTGCTGCTGGGCGTGGGGCCGGACACCCATGTCGCGTCGCTCTTCCCCGGCCACCCGGCCGTGCGGGTGACCGACCGGACGGTGGTCGCGGTGCGCGAGGCGCCCAAGCCACCGCCCACCCGTATCTCGCTGACCCTGCCCGCGATCCGCTCCGCCCGCCAGGTGTGGCTGCTGGCGGCGGGCGCGGACAAGGCGCGGGCGGCGGCCACGGCGCTGGCCGCCTCCGACGCGGTCGAGGCCCCGGCGTCGGGCGCGTTCGGCACCCGGACGCTGTGGCTGCTGGACCAGGCCGCCGCCGCCGAACTCCCGGAGCTCCCGGCGACGACGGCCTGAGGGCGCCGCGGGCGCTCAGCGCCCTCGCAGCTCCCGGTACTTCGCGACCAGCGCGGCCGTCGAGGCGTCCAGGCCGGGCACCTCGGCGCCCTCGACCAGGGCGGGCTCCACGCGCTTGGCGAGGACCTTGCCCAGCTCGACGCCCCACTGGTCGAACGAGTCGATGTCCCACACCGCGCCCTGGACGAACACCTTGTGCTCGTACAGGGCGACGAGCTGTCCCAGGACGGCGGGCGTCAGCTCGCCGGCCAGGATGGTGGTCGTGGGCCGGTTCCCCGGGAAGGTGCGGTGCGGCACCAGCTCCTCGGCGACGCCCTCGGCCCGCACCTCGTCGGCGGTCTTGCCGAACGCCAGCGCCTGCCCCTGCGCGAACAGATTGGCCATCAGCAGGTCGTGCTGCGCCTTCAGTTCGTCGCCGAGCTCGGCCACCGGCCGGGCGAAGCCGATCAGATCGGCCGGGATGACCTTGGTCCCCTGGTGCAGCAACTGGTAATAGGCGTGCTGCCCGTTCGTGCCCGGCGTGCCCCAGACCACGGGCCCGGTCCCCCAGGCCACGGGCTGGCCCTGGCGGTCCACGGCCTTGCCATTGGACTCCATGTCGAGCTGCTGGAGGTACGCGGTGAACCGCGACAGGTAGTGGCTGTAGGGCAGGACGGCGTGCGACTGGGCGCCGAAGAAGCCGCCGTACCAGACGCCCAGCAGGCCCAGCAGCAGCGGCGCGTTCTCCTCGGGGGGCGCGGTCCTGAAGTGCTCGTCGACGAGCCGGAATCCGTCCAGCATCTCGCGGAACCGCTCGGCGCCGATGGCGATCATCAGCGACAGGCCGATGGCCGAGTCGTACGAGTACCGCCCGCCGACCCAGTCCCAGAACTCGAACATGTTGGCCGTGTCGATGCCGAACGCCGCGACCTTCTCGGCGTTCGTGGACACGGCGACGAAGTGCCGGGCGACGGCCGTCTCGTCGCCGCCGAGGCCGTCGAGCAGCCACTGCCGCGCCGAGGTGGCGTTGGTGATGGTCTCGATGGTGGTGAACGTCTTGGACGCGACGATGAACAGCGTCTCGGCCGGGTCGAGGTCGCGCACGGCCTCGTGCAGGTCGGCGCCGTCGACGTTGGACACGAAACGGAAGTCCAACTCGCGCGCGGTGTAAGGCCGCAGCACCTCGTACGCCATGGCGGGCCCGAGGTCGGAGCCGCCGATGCCGATGTTCACCACGGTCCTGATCCGGCATCCGGTGTGGCCGGTCCACTCACCGGACCGCACGCGCCCGGCGAAGTCCGCCATCTTGTCCAGCACGGCGTGCACGGCGGGCACGACGTTCTCGCCGTCCACCTCGATCACCGCGTCGGCCGGGGCCCGCAGCGCGGTGTGCAGCACGGCCCGCCCCTCGGTGACGTTGATCCGCTCCCCGGCGAACATGGCGTCCCGCAGCTCGGCGACGCCCGTCGCCCGGGCGAGGTCGTGCAGCAGCCGCAGCGTGTCGTCCGTCACCAACTGCTTGGAAAAGTCGATATGGAGATCTCCCACCCGGAGCACGTACCGCTCGGCCCGCCCCGGATCCCGCTCGAACAGCTCCCGCAGATGCACCTCCCCCAACTCCTCGCGGTGCTTCCCCAGCGCACTCCACTCGCCCATCCGATCGAGCCTGGCCCGGCCAGCTTCGTTCATCTCGCCCTCAGCTCATCCATCCACGCGACCTGTCCCCCGTTCGCCCCCACGCTAGTCGATCGACTCAGGGCGCTCCGGCCCGCCGCTCGCCCCGCTCCCGTCGCACGCCCCCTGCGTCCGCCTCGAACCGCACCACGCCCCCCCCGGCCCCGTCAGGGTCACCGCCACGCGCCCACCGGGCAGTTCGGCGCTCTCCCAGCAGCACGGCGGCAGATGCCCCCATCCGTCCACGCTCAGCCCGGCGACCGCCGGGTAGCCGGTGTGCTCCTCCAGATCCCCTCGCCGGACGCTGACGGTCACGGACCGCCCCCGCTCGTCGATGCCCACGGGCATGACGCCGAGCGTTTCGTCCACCATGCCCTCACAACCGCCCGTGGTACGCCTGATCCGTGGTGTCCGGCAGCCGGGTCCCGAGCCGGATCCGGTCCACCCCCGGCCGGCGTGCAGATAGCCGCCGTCCCCGTCGCCGCGGTAGGCGGCGGGATGTCCCACGGTGAGCGAGGCGTTGGCGACGAACCTCCGGCCGGTCCGGGAACCGGGGCAGGTCCAGCCGCAGCAGGAGCGTCGGCCCCTCCCGCTCCAGCCGCGTCGACCGGAGCACGGCGCCGTCCAGCGGCGGCACCTCGTCGAAGTACCGGTCGAGCCGCTCCCGGTCGGTCAGGAGGTCGGCCCAGTGGGACCGAGCCGCCCGGCCGCCCCATGATCGCGCACCATGTACCCACTGCCCTTCAAACACAGTGCCGCACAGCACACCGGCCCGGGGCACGACCAAGTGGTCGTGCCCCGGGCCGGTGAGAAGTGCGGCCGTGCCCCTCAGATCTCGCCGCGCAGCTTGGCCAGGGCCTCGGCGAGGATCGCCTCGCCGTCGGCGTCGCTGCGGCGCTCGCGGACGTACGCGAGATGTGTCTTGTAGGGCTCGGTGCGCGGGGGGTCCGGCGGGGCGTCGCGCTCTGTGCCTGCCGGGAATCCGCAGCGCGGACAGTCCCAGGTCTCCGGGATCTGTGCGTCGCTGGCGAAACTGGGCTGTGTCTCGTGCCCGTTCGCGCACCAGAAGGAGACCCTCAGCCGAGGGGCGGACTCGCCGCGTTCGGCTTCACCCATGGGCCCCGCCCCGACCCGGCTGCCCCGGATCGCGTTGCCACCTGCCACGGTCGTTACTCCTGCCTGACATCCTGCGAAGTCCTCAGTCTATGCAAGGCTCAACGCACGTCCAGTGCTAGGAGTTACTTGGCTTGGGACTTGGCTAGGACTTCATCAGCAGACCGAGCACCACGATGATCGCGAACCAGATGACGCCCACGACCACGGTGATCCGGTCCAGGTTGCGCTCGGCGACCGACGAGCCGCCGACCGAGGACTGCATGCCGCCGCCGAACATGTCGGAGAGGCCGCCGCCCTTGCCCTTGTGCATCAGCACGAGCAGCCCCAACAAGGCACTGAAGACGATCAGGGCGATCTGGAACGCCGTTTCCACGACTGGACCAACTCTCTCAAGGACGGATGGACGTGTACCGGGGGCCGACGCGGGCCGGCCCCCGGACAGGGTACCGCTAGCACACCGGATGGTCGCTACTGATCACGGAACCGCACGATCTTGACGAACTCCTCGGCGTCGAGCGACGCGCCGCCGACCAGGGCGCCGTCCACATCGGGCTGGGCCATGATCGCCGCGACGTTCCCCGACTTGACCGAGCCGCCGTACTGAATGCGGACCTTGTCGGCCAGCTCACCGTCGTACAGCTCGGCGAGGCGGGCGCGGATCGCCGCGCAGACCTCCTGGGCGTCCTCGGGGGTGGCGACCTCGCCGGTGCCGATGGCCCACACGGGCTCATAGGCGATCACGATGGTGGCGGCCTGCTCCGCGGGAACGTCCTTCAGGCCGCCGTCGAGCTGCGCCAGCGTGTGCTCGACGTGGGTGCCCGCCTTGCGGACCTCCAGCGGCTCGCCGATGCACAGGATCGGGGTGAGCCCGTGCTTGAAGGCGGCCTTGACCTTGGCGTTGCAGATGTCCTCGTTCTCGCCGTGGTACTGGCGGCGCTCGGAGTGCCCCACGACGGCGTAGGTGCAGTTGAGCTTGGCCAGCATCGGGCCGGAGATCTCGCCCGTGTACGCGCCGGAGTCCTGCGCGGAGATGTCCTGCGCGCCGTACTTGATCTTCAGCTTGTCCCCGTCCACCAGGGTCTGCACGGAACGCAGGTCGGTGAACGGCGGCAGCACGGCGACCTCGACCTCGGCGAAGTCCTTCTCCGAGAGGCCGAAGGCCAGCTTCTGGACGTGGGCGATGGCCTCGAGGTGGTTGAGGTTCATCTTCCAGTTGCCCGCCATGAGCGGGATGCGCGAAGCCATGGTGTCAGTCCTCCAGTGCCGCGAGGCCGGGGAGCGTCTTGCCCTCGAGGTATTCGAGGCTCGCTCCGCCGCCGGTCGAGATGTGGCCGAATGCCGACTCCTCGAAACCGAGGATGCGCACGGCCGCCGCCGAGTCGCCGCCGCCGACGACGGTGAAGGCGTGGCTGTCCACCAGCGCCTGGGCCACCGCGCGGGTGCCGCCCTCGAAGTCGGGGTGCTCGAAAACGCCCATCGGGCCGTTCCAGAAGACGGTGGCCGCGTCGGCGAGCTGGGACGCGTACAGCTTCCTGGTCTCCGGGCCGATGTCCAGGCCCTGGAGCCCGGCCGGGATGGCGTCGGCGGCCAGCACGACCGGGTCGGCCGGGGCCTTGGTCTTCAGGTCCGGGAACGCCTTCGCGGCGACCACGTCGACCGGGAGGACGAACTCGACGCCGAGCTCCTCCGCGCGGCGCAGATACTCCTGGACGGCCGGGACCTGGTCCTCCTGGAGGAGCGAGTCCCCGACCTCGTGACCCTGCGCCTTGAGGAACGTGTAGGCCATGCCGCCGCCGATCAGCAGCCGGTCGGCCTTGGTGAGCAGGTGGTCGATCACGCCGAGCTTGTCGGAGACCTTCGCGCCGCCGAGGACGACGGCGTAGGGGCGGCTGACGTTCTCGGTGAGCTGCTTGAGCACGCCGACCTCGGTGGCGATCAGGCCGCCCGCGGCGTGCGGGAGCCGGGCCGGGAGATCGTACACGGAGGCGTGCTTGCGGTGCACCGCGCCGAAGCCGTCGCCGACGTAGGCGTCGACGAACCCGGCGAGCCGGTCGGCGAACTCGCCGCGCTCGGCGTCGTCCTTGCTGGTCTCCCCCGCGTTGAAGCGCAGGTTCTCCAGGAGGGCGACCTCGCCGTCGGCGAGCGCCGCCACGATGGCCTGCGCGCTCTCGCCCACGGTGTCGGAGGCGAACTCGACGGAGATGCCGAGCAGTTCGCCCAGGCGGTGGGCGACGGGGGCCAGCGAGAACTGCGGGTCGGGGGCGCCCTTGGGGCGGCCCAGGTGCGAGGCGACGACCACTTGGGCGCCGGCCTCGATGAGCCGCTTGATGGTCGGCACGGCGGCCCGGATGCGGCCGTCGTCGGTGATGGTCCCGTCGGCGAGCGGAACGTTCAGGTCGGCACGGACGAAGACCCGCCGCCCGGCGACCTGGAGATCATCGATCGTCTTCATGCTGTCTGGACTCCTAGGGGGCGTCTCTGCCGTATGGCGCGAGGGCCCGCAGCGCGCGGCGAGGCGCCCTGCGAGCCCTGCGTGGTGGAACGGTCAGAGCCGCTCGCCGACGTAACGGGTCAGGTCGGCGAGGCGGTTGGAGTAGCCCCACTCGTTGTCGTACCAGCCGACGATCTTGACCTGCTTGCCCTGAGCCATCGTCAGCGACGAGTCGAAGGTGCAGGAGGCCGGCCAGTTGACGATGTCCGAGGACACGATCTGGTCCTCGGTGTACTCGAGGATGCCCTTGAGCTCGCTGTCCGCGGCGGCGCGGAAGGCGGCGTTGACCTCGTCCTTGGTGACCTCGCGGTTCAGCTCGACGACCAGGTCGGTGACCGAGCCGGTGGGGACCGGCACGCGCATGGCGATGCCGTCCAGCTTGCCCTTGAGCTGCGGGAGGACCAGGGCGGTGGCCTTGGCGGCACCGGTGGTGGTCGGGATGATGTTCAGCGCGGCGGCCCGGGCGCGGCGGAGGTCCTTGTGCGGGAAGTCCAGGATGCGCTGGTCGTTGGTGTACGCGTGAACGGTCGTCATCAGACCCTTGACGATGCCGAAGCTCTCGTCGAGGACCTTGGCCATCGGCGCCACACAGTTGGTGGTGCAGGAGGCGTTGGAGATGACGTGGTGGGCGGCCGGGTCGTACTGGTCCTGGTTGACGCCCATGACGACGGTGATGTCCTCGTTCTTCGCGGGCGCGGAGATCAGGACCTTCTTGGCGCCGGCGGCGAGGTGCTTCGCGGCGTCGTCGCGCTTGGTGAAGATGCCGGTGGACTCGATCACGATGTCGGCGCCGAGCTCACCCCAGGGCAGCGCGGCCGGGTCACGCTCGGCCAGCGTCTTGAAGGTGTGGTTGCCGACCGTGATGGTGTCCTCGGTGTGGGTGACCTCTTCCTTGAGGCGGCCGAGGATGCTGTCGTACTTCAGCAGATGCACCAGGGTGGCGTTGTCGGTCAGGTCGTTGACACCGACGATCTGGACATCCGCTCCCTGTTCAAGGAGCGCGCGGAAGTAGTTGCGACCGATACGGCCAAAGCCGTTGATTCCTACGCGGATCGTCACGAACCGATCTCCTCGTTGGTACGCCGGTGAAACGAACACCGGCGATGCTGTATTGGGATGTCCCCGACCGTTTCCGACCCTACCGCGCCCAGGTCTCCCGGGTGACATCGGCCAGGCGTGTTCGGGCCTGGAAACAGCGGCCCGGGCGCGCGCCGGGGCGCGTCCGCGTCAGCCGACCATCTCCTCCGTGAGGCTCGCCTCGGTGCCCGGAATGCCCAGGTCCTGCGCCCTCTTGTCGGCCATGGCCAGCAGGCGGCGGATGCGGCCGGCCACGGCGTCCTTCGTCAACGGCGGGTCGGCCAGGGCGCCCAGCTCCTCCAGCGAGGCCTGCTTGTGCTCCATGCGCAGCCGGCCGGCGGCGGCCAGGTGGTCGGGGACCTCGTCGCCCAGGATCTCCAGCGCCCGCTGGACCCGGGCGCCGGCGGCCACGGCGGCGCGGGCGGAACGGCGGAGGTTCGCGTCGTCGAAATTGGCCAGGCGGTTGGCGGTGGCGCGCACCTCGCGCCGCATCCGGCGCTCCTCCCAGGCCAGCACGGACTCGTGCGCGCCGAGGCGGGTGAGCAGCGCGCCGATGGCGTCGCCGTCGCGCACGACGACGCGGTCCACGCTGCGGACCTCCCGGGCCTTGGCGGCGATCTGGAGACGGCGGGCGGCGCCGACGAGCGCGAGGGCGGCCTCGGGACCGGGGCAGGTCACCTCCAGCGAGGAGGAGCGGCCGGGCTCGGTGAGCGAGCCGTGTGCGAGGAACGCGCCGCGCCAGGCGGCCTCGGCGTCGCACGTGGCGCCGGAGACGACCTGCGGCGGCAGGCCGCGGATCGGGCGGCCCCGGCCGTCCACCAGGCCGGTCTGCCGGGCGAGCTGGTCACCGCCGGCGACCACGCGGACCACGTAGCGGCTGCCGCGGCGCAGACCGCCGGGGGCCATGACCACCAGGTCCGAGGAGTGGCCGAAGATCTCTAGGATGTCCCGGCGCAGGCGCCGTGCGGCGATCCCCGTGTCGAGCTCCGCCTCGATCACGATCCGCCCGCTCACCAGGTGCAGGCCGCCCGCGAAGCGCAGGATGGACGACACCTCCGACTTGCGGCAGCAGGTGCGGGTGACGGGAAGCCGGGAGATCTCGTCCTTCACCGCAGCCGTCATCGCCATGGGCCGATCCTTCCATGCATCCGAAAAATACGGTCGTACGCGGCGGCCAGCAGCTCCGGATCGTGCCGGGGGGAGCCGCCCCCGGAGGGGGAGCCCTCCGGCGCGGCCACCGGCGCCAGCTCGACTTCGGCTCCCAGCCGCTCGGCGGCCTGGCGCAGACTCTCCTGGTCCGGCACGGCGGCCCGGTCTGCCAGCACCACGTCAAAGGCGAGTTTAGGGGCGTGTTGTACCAAAACCTCCACATGACGCTGCGGTGAAAAGCCATCAGTTTCGCCGGGCTGCGGTGCGAGGTTGAGCGAGAGGACGCGGCGGGCCCGGGTGGTGGTGAGGGCCTCGAGCAGGTCGGGGACGAGCAGATGGGGGATGACGGAGGAGAACCAGGAGCCGGGGCCGAGGACCACCCAGTCGGCGTCGAGGACGGCCTCGACGGCCTCGGGCACGGCCGGCGGGTCGTGCGGAACCAGCACGACCTGGCGCACCTCGCCGGGGGTGAGGGCGACGGCGACCTGGCCGCGGACGCGGCTGAGCTCGTCCGGCAGGGTGGGGTCGTGTCCGCGGACGAGGGCCTCCAGCTCCAGCGGCACGGCGGACATGGGCAGCACCCGGCCGTGCGCGCCCAGCAGCTTGCCGACCAGGTCCAGGGCGCGGACGTGGTCGCCGAGCTGCTCCCAGAGGGCGACGATGAGCAGGTTCCCCACGGCGTGGTCGTGCAGCGCGCCCTCGCTCTTGAAGCGGTGCTGGACGACCTCGGACCAGGTGCGGCCCCACTCGTCGTCGCCGCACAGGGCGGCCAGGGCCTTGCGCAGGTCGCCGGGGGGCAGCACGCCGAGCTCGTCGCGCAGCCGGCCGCTGGAGCCGCCGTCGTCGGCCACGGTGACGACGGCGGTGAGGTCGCCGGTGATCCGGCGGAGCGCGGTCAGCGAGGCGGACAGCCCCATGCCGCCGCCCAGCGCGACGACCTTGGGCTGGGTGCCGCGCCGGCCGCGCCGCGGCGGCCGGACGGCGTCGCGGCCCAACTGCCGGGCCTGTGCCGTCCGGCGCTGCCGGATGCCCTTTCTCGGCACTATTCGCGCCCCATGTCCCGGTGCACGACGACCGTTTCGATGCCCTCGGCGGCAAGCCGCCGGGCCAGCCGCTCGGACATGGCGACGCTGCGGTGCTTGCCGCCGGTGCAGCCCACGGCGATGGTCACGTACCGCTTCCCCTCGCGCCGGTAGCCGGTGGCGACGAGGTGGAGCAACTCGGCGTAGCGGTCGAGGAACTCCTTGGCGCCGGGCTGGTTGAACACATAGCCCGCGACCTCCTCACTGGTGCCGGTGTAGGGCCGCAGCTCGGGCACCCAGTGCGGGTTGGGCAGGAAGCGGCAGTCGACGACGTGGTCGGCGTCCACCGGCAGGCCGTACTTGTAGCCGAACGACATCACCGTCGCGCGCAGCTCCGGCTCGTCGCCGCTGGTGAACTGGGCGTCCATCTTGGCACGCAGCTCGTGGACGTTGAGGTTGGAGGTGTCGATCACCAGGTCGGCGTCGCCGCGCAGCTCGCGCAGCAGGTCCCGCTCGGCGGCGATGCCGTCGACGATGCGCCCGTCGCCCTGGAGCGGGTGCGGCCGGCGGACCGATTCGAACCGCTGGACGAGGGCGTTGTCCGAGGCCTCGAGGAAGACGACGCGCCGGGTGACGCCCTTGGCGGCGAGGTCGGTCAGCGACTCGCGGAGGCTGTCGAAGAAGCTCCGGCCGCGGACGTCGACGACGACGGCGATGCGGGCGACGTTCCCCTGGGAGCGCGCGCCGAGGTCGACCATGGTGGGGATGAGGGCGGGCGGCAGGTTGTCCACGACGAACCAGCCGAGGTCCTCCAGGCACTTGGCCGCGGTGCTGCGGCCGGCGCCCGACATCCCGGAGATGATGACGAGCTCCGGGTTGGTCAGGGTCTCGTCGCCGCCGGGCGTGACCGGCTGCTCCTCGTCTCTGGTCTCTTCGGTCATGATGCAGGTCCCCCGCGTGTCTTGTTCGTGGTGTGCAGCGTCTTTGTCTGGCCGGCTCCCCGCTCAGGACTCGACGATCTCGCCGGTGGCCGTGTTGACCGCCGGGGTGGCCTGGCTGTCCCCGGCGAGGGCCGCGGCGACCGTTTCGGCGGTCGTGCGGCCGATGCCCGGGACCTCGCAGATCTCCTCGACGGTGGCCGCGCGGAGCCGCTTGACCGAGCCGAAGTGCTTGAGCAGGGCCTTCTTGCGGGTCTCCCCGAGGCCGGGCACGGCATCGAGGGGACCCCTCCTTATCGATTGTGACCGTTTGCCGCGCTGATAGCGGATGGCGAACCGGTGGGCCTCGTCACGGACCCGCTGCAGGAGGTACAGGCCCTCGCTGCTGCGGGGCAGGATCACCGGATCGTCCTCGCCGGGCAGCCAGACCTCTTCGAGGCGCTTGGCCAGTCCGCACACGGCGACGTCGTCGATGCCCAGCTCGTCCATGGCCCGGCGGGCGGCGGCCACCTGGGGCTGTCCGCCGTCCACCACGACGAGCTGCGGCGGGTAGGCGAAGCGCTTGGGGCGGCCGTCGTCCGTCCGGGAGGACGCCGGGGCGTCGTCGTCCGGTTCCTCCACGGCCCACTCGCCGGTCTTCTCCCGCTCCCGCAGATAGCGGCGGAAGCGCCGGGAGATCACCTCATGCATGGCGCGGACATCGTCCTGTCCGGCGAAGCTCTTGATCTGGAAGCGGCGGTATTCGCTCTTCCGGGCGAGGCCGTCCTCGAAGACGACCATGGACGCGACCACGTCCTCGCCCTGGAGGTGGGAGATGTCGAAGCACTCGATGCGCAGGGGCGCGGAATCCAGCGCGAGGGCGTCCGCGATCTCCTCCAGCGCGCGCGAGCGCGTGGTGAGGTCGGAGGCGCGCTTGGTCTTGTGCAGGGCGAGCGCCTGCTGCGCGTTCCGCTGGACGGTGATCATCAGGTCCTTCTTGTCGCCGCGCTGCGGGACGCGCAGGCTGACCCGGGAGCCGCGGCGCTCGGTGAGCCAGTCGCCGATGGGCTCGGCCGGCTCGGGCAGGACGGGGACCAGCACCTCGCGGGGTACGCTCTCGCCGCGCTCCTCGCCGTAGAGCTGCTGGAGCGCGCTCTCCACGAGGCCGGCGGTGGTGACCTGCTCGACCTTGTCGGTGACCCAGCCGCGCTGGCCGCGCACCCGGCCGCCGCGGACGTGGAAGATCTGGACGGCGGCCTCCAGTTCGTCCTCGGCGAGGGCGAACAGGTCGGCGTCGGTGGCGTCGGCGAGGACGACCGCGTTCTTCTCCAAGGCGCGCTTGAGCGCCTCGATGTCGTCGCGCAGCCGGCCGGCCCGCTCGTACTCCAGCTCCTCGGCCGCCTCGTGCATCCGCTGCTCCAGACGGCGCAGATAGGTGCCGGTGCGGCCGGCCATGAAGTCGCAGAACTCCTCGGCGAGGGCGCGGTGTTCCTCCGGGGTGACGCGGCCGGTGCAGGGGGCGGAGCACTTGTCGATGTACCCGAGGAGGCAGGGGCGGCCGACGGCGGCGGCCCGCTTGAAGACCCCGGCGGAGCAGGTGCGCACGGGGAAGACGCGCAGCAGCAGGTCGACGGTCTCGCGGATGGCCCAGGCGTGCGCGTAGGGCCCGAAGTACCGCACGCCCTTGCGCTTGGGTCCGCGCATGACCTGGGCGCGGGGGAACTCCTCGTTCATGGTGACGGCGAGCGACGGATAGCTCTTGTCGTCGCGGTACTTCACGTTGAACCGGGGGTCGTACTCCTTGATCCAGGAGTACTCCAACTGAAGCGCCTCGACCTCGGTGCCGACCACGGTCCACTCCACGGAGGCCGCCGTGGTGACCATCGTCGCCGTCCGGGGGTGCAGGCCCGACACGTCCTGGAAGTAGGAGGACAGGCGCTGGCGCAGGCTCTTCGCCTTCCCGACGTAGATCACCCGGCGATGCTCGTCACGGAAGCGGTAGACCCCCGGGGAGTCGGGGATCTCGCCCGGCTTCGGGCGGTAGCTGGAGGGGTCGGCCATGAACGCCACCCTACTGCCGGGGACTGACAGTCAGTAACGGGCGTCACCAGCCGCGTGCGCGCCATTCGGCCAGGTACGGACGCTCGGCGCCGAGGGTCGTGTCGGCGCCGTGGCCGGGGTAGACCCAGGTCTCGTCGGGGAGCGCGGCGAAGATCTTGGTCTCCACGTCGTGCAGCAGCCGGGCGAAGTCCTCGGGGCCGTGCGTCTTGCCGACGCCGCCGGGGAACAGGCAGTCGCCGGAGAAGAGATGGGGGTGTCCGTCGGGGTCGTCGTAGATGAGGACGATCGAGCCGGGGGTGTGTCCGGTGAGGTGCCGGGCGGTGAGCCGGCAGGTGCCGACGGCGATCTCGTCGCCGTCCCCGACCGGCACGTCGGTGGCCACGGGGATCGCCTCGGCGTCGTGGCGGCCGGCGTAGGTGCGGGCGCCGGTGGCGCCGACGACCTCGGCCAGCGCCCGCCAGTGGTCGGCGTGCCGGTGGGTGGTCACCACGCCCGTGATGCCGTCGCGTCCCACCAGGGCGAGGAGGGTGCCGGGCTCGTCGGCGGCGTCGATGAGGAGCTGTTCGCCGGTGGAGCGGCAGCGCAGCAGATAGGCGTTGTTCTCCATGGGGCCGACGGCGACCTTGGAGATGATCAGCTTGGCCAGTTCGTGTGCGTCCGCCCGGCCGCCGACCGTGACATTTCCGGTGTAGGACATGGCGGTCAGTGTGTCAGAGGGCCGGCAGCCCGGGCAGGGAATCGCCGGTCGCGAGGCCGCTGCCCGAGGTGCGTCCGCTCAGCCAGCCGACGAGGGCGGCGGGGGTGCCGGTGATGACCTGGGGTTCGCCCTCGGGACGCCCGGTGCGCCAGTGGCGGCCGTCCTCGGCGCGCAGTTCGAGAGGGACCACGCCGGGGTGGCCGGCGAAGCGCTCGGTGAGGTACTCCAGCGCCCGGTCGAGGAAGGCGCCGGGGAGATCGGCGACGGTGCGGCCGATGTCGAGGTCGATGTGGTGCAACTCGATCTCGACCCAGCGGCGGAACGGGATGGTGGTGGCGCGGTCGGTGACTCCGTTGCGCAGGGTGACGGTGGCCCGCCACTGCTCGTCGGTCAGCGCGGCGGCGGTGGCGGCCAGGCGGTCGGCGCTGTCGCGCAGGTCGGCGCGGTGGACGTCCGCGGGCCGGTGGGCGTCGCGCTCGATGTCGGCGTCGCGGGCGGCCTCGCTGGGATACATGAGCCGGCCCCGCAGTACGTTCACGAGGGCGTCGGCGTTCCGCGCGAGGTGGGCGAGGACGTGGCCGCGGCTCCAGCCGGGAAGCCGGGAGGGCTGGGCGACGCCGGCGTCGTCCAGGTCGTCGAGGGAGGCGAGGAGGCGGTCCGTGGCGTCCTGGAGCGTGGCGAGGTCCGCTGCGGGTCCGGTCATGATCACACGCTAACGCCTGTGCCTCCATCGAGTGAAGATGACGGAAAAGCGCCGGGAATCGAACGCCAGTGCTATAGGCTGCGGACCGCAGGGCCCGGGGCATCGCGGGGACTTTGTCAGATGCCGCCCATACTCTTGGACGGGGTGGCCCGCATCCGGCGGGTCCCCCAGAGTTTCACAAGAAAGGTGCCATCCGGCGTGGCCGACCGACTCATCGTTCGTGGCGCTCGCGAGCACAATCTCCGGAATGTCTCGCTCGACCTGCCCCGCGACTCGCTCATCGTGTTCACCGGGCTGTCGGGGTCGGGCAAGTCCTCGCTCGCCTTCGACACGATCTTCGCCGAGGGCCAGCGCCGTTACGTGGAGTCGCTGTCCGCATACGCGCGGCAGTTCCTCGGGCAGATGGACAAGCCGGATGTCGACTTCATAGAGGGGCTGTCCCCCGCGGTCTCCATCGATCAGAAGTCCACCTCGCGGAATCCGCGCTCGACGGTCGGCACCATCACCGAGGTCTACGACTATCTGCGGCTGCTCTTCGCCCGGATCGGGAAGCCGCACTGCCCGGAGTGCGGCCGGCCCATCGCGCGGCAGTCGCCGCAGGCCATCGTGGACAAGGTGCTGAGCCTGGAGGAGGGCAGCCGCTTCCAGGTGCTGTCGCCGCTGGTGCGCGAGCGCAAGGGCGAGTTCGCCGACCTCTTCGCCGACCTCCAGACCAAGGGCTACAGCCGGGCCCGGGTGGACGGCGCGACGGTCCAGCTCTCGGACCCGCCGAAGCTGAAGAAGCAGGAGAAGCACACCATCGAGGTGGTGGTGGACCGGCTGACGGTCAAGGACAGCGCCAAGCGGCGGCTGACCGACTCGGTGGAGACCGCGCTCGGGCTCTCCGGCGGCATGGTCGTCCTGGACTTCGTGGACCTGCCCGAGGACGACCCGCAGCGCGAGCGGATGTTCTCCGAGCACCTGTACTGCCCGTACGACGACCTGTCGTTCGAGGAGCTGGAGCCGCGCTCCTTCTCGTTCAACTCCCCCTTCGGCGCCTGCCCGGAGTGCACCGGCATCGGCACCCGGATGGAGGTCGATCCGGAGCTGATCATCCCCGATCCGGAGAAGACGCTGGAGGAGGGCGCCGTCCACCCCTGGTCGCACGGCCACACGAAGGGGTATTTCAACCTGCTGATCGGCGCCCTGGGCGACGCGCTCAACTTCCGGACGGACATCCCGTGGGAGGGGCTGCCGCAGCGCGCCAAGAAGGCCCTGCTGCACGGCCACAAGACCAAGATCGAGGTCCGCTACGAGAACCGGCACGGCCAGGAGCGGGCCTACACCACCGCGTTCGAGGGCGTTCTGCCGTTCATCCGGCGCCGGCACGCGGAGGCCGAGACCGACTCCAGCCGGGAGCGCTTCGAGGGCTATATGCGGGAGGCGCCCTGCCCGGCGTGCCACGGCACCCGGCTCAAGCCGCTGATCCTGGCGGTGACCGTGCAGGGGCGGTCGATCGCCGAGATCGCCGGCATGTCGATCAGCGAGTGCGCCGAGTTCCTGAGCGGCATGACGCTCACCGACCGCGAGAAGACGATCGCCGAGCGGGTCCTCAAGGAGGTCAACGAGCGGCTGCGGTTCCTCGTCGACGTCGGCCTGGACTATCTGTCGCTGGACCGCGCGGCCGGCACCCTGTCCGGCGGCGAGGCGCAGCGCATCCGGCTGGCCACGCAGATCGGCTCGGGCCTGGTCGGCGTGCTGTACGTGCTGGACGAGCCGTCGATCGGCCTGCACCAGCGCGACAACCACCGGCTGATCGAGACCCTGGTCCGGCTGCGCGACCTGGGGAACACGCTGATCGTCGTCGAGCACGACGAGGACACCATCCGGACCTCGGACTGGGTGGTGGACATCGGCCCGGGCGCGGGCGAGCACGGCGGCAAGGTGGTGCACAGCGGGCCGCTGGCCGAGCTGCTGACCAACGAGGCGTCCCTCACCGGCCAGTACCTGTCGGGCGCGCGGACGATCCCGACGCCGGAGAAGCGGCGGCCCGTCGACCCCGACCGGCAGTTGACGGTGCACGGCGCCCGCGAGCACAACCTGCGGGATGTCGACGTCAGCTTCCCGATCGGCGTGCTGACCGCGGTCACCGGGGTGTCGGGCTCGGG
The DNA here is from genome assembly GCF_031845365.1 of Streptomyces litchfieldiae. Lineage (NCBI taxonomy): Bacteria > Bacillati > Actinomycetota > Actinomycetes > Kitasatosporales > Streptomycetaceae > Streptomyces > Streptomyces litchfieldiae. The sequence goes on along the minus strand of NZ_JAVREL010000011.1, from coordinate 66,891 downwards.
CAAGTCCACCCTGGTCAACGACATCCTCTACACGCACCTGGCGCGCGAGCTCAACGGCGCCCGGGCCGTGCCGGGCCGGCACACCCGGGTCACCGGCGACGACCTCGTGGACAAGGTCGTGCACGTCGACCAGTCGCCGATCGGCCGCACCCCCCGGTCGAACCCGGCCACCTACACCGGCGTCTTCGACCACATCCGCAAGCTCTTCGCGGAGACGATGGAAGCGAAGGTCCGCGGCTATCTGCCGGGCCGCTTCTCGTTCAACGTCAAGGGCGGCCGCTGTGAGAACTGCTCGGGCGACGGCACCATCAAGATCGAGATGAACTTCCTGCCCGACGTGTACGTGCCCTGCGAGGTCTGCCACGGCGCCCGGTACAACCGGGAGACGCTGGAGGTGCATTACAAGGGCAAGTCCATCGCCGAGGTGCTGGACATGCCCATCGAGGAGGCGCTGGACTTCTTCGAGGCGGTCCCGGCCATCGCCCGGCACCTGCGCACGCTCAACGACGTGGGCCTGGGCTATGTACGGCTCGGCCAGTCCGCGCCGACGCTCTCCGGTGGCGAGGCCCAGCGGGTCAAGCTGGCCTCGGAGTTGCAGCGGCGCTCCACCGGCAGCACCGTGTACGTCCTGGACGAGCCCACGACCGGGCTGCACTTCGAAGACATCCGCAAGCTGATCTCCGTGCTGTCCGATCTGGTCGACAAGGGCAACACGGTGATCGTCATCGAGCACAACCTGGATGTCATCAAGACCGCCGACTGGGTCGTGGACATGGGTCCGGAGGGTGGCAGCGGCGGTGGTTCGGTCATCGCCGAGGGCACGCCGGAGCAGGTCGCCTCGGTCCCGGCCAGCCACACCGGGAAGTTCCTGCGGGACATGCTCGGCGACGCCCTGAGCGATGCCCCGGCGCCGCGGCAGGCCGCCGCGCGCAAGGCCGGGGGCAGGCGCAGGGCCGTCAAGAGCTGAGGCGGTCCGGGGAGATGTTTCCTCAGAGTTCCCGGCCGCCCACTGGTGTGGACCGCACTCCCTTGGAACGCTGTGCCGCTGGATGCGCTCAACGCGCATGAGAGGGCACGCGTTTCAAGGGAGTTCCCGTGTCAGGAATCGCCGCGCGCAAGAGATTGTGCGCACGTTCGCTGGTCGCGATGGGGGCCGCGGCCGTATCCACGGTCGGTCTGGCGCCGCCCGGGGCGGCCGGGACGCCGGCCGCCCCGGTGCCGGCGGTCACCCGGGCCGTTCCCACCGGAGTGGCCGACCGCGACGGCATGGAGCTGTCGCGCACCGAGCTGACGATCGCCCCCGGCGCCGAGCTGACGACGTTTCAGCGGCTCGAATCCGACAAGTGGCTGAGCGCCCAGGCGCTGAGCCTCGACCTCACCAGCGATCTGCGCGTCGATCACCTCGCGCCCCCGACCGTGTCCGACGCCGCGCCCGTCAGCGAGCTCGTCGCCGCGCACGACCCGGGCGAGGGCCGCACCACCGTGGCCGCCCTCAACGGCGACTTCTTCGACATCAACGCCTCCTCGGCGCCGCTGGGTCCAGGCGTCGCCGGCGGCGAGCTCGTCCACTCGGCCACCGGCAGCGCCACCCAGGCCGTCGGCATCGGCCCGTCGAGCGCCGGCCGCATTCTGGACCTGTACTTCGAGGGAACGCTCACCCTCCCCGGCGGCGAGGCGGAGCTCGACTCCTTCAACGCCGCCGACGTGCCCCTGGGCGGCATCGGCCTCTACACCCCCGCCTGGGGCGAGGCCGACCGCGCGCTGACCGTCGAGGGCGCCATCGACGTCACCGAGGTCGTGGTCGAGGACGGGGAGGTGACGTCCGTCGCCGACAAGCCGGGCGGCGAGCCGGTCCCCGACGACGCGTTCGTGCTGCTCGGCCGCGAGGCCGGGGCTCACACGCTCGCGTCGCTGGCCGCCGGCGACCGCGTCACCACGGAGTACGCGCCGCGCACCGGGGACGGCGGCCCGCTGCCCACCACGGCGGTCGGCGGGCGCGGGCTGCTGGTGGTCGACGGCGAGCCGCGGAACTGGGAGGGCCTGCCGAACAACGCCACCGCCCCGCGCACCGCCGTGGGCTTCTCGCGCGACGGGCAGGACATGTACGTGCTGACCGTGGACGGCCGGCAGGCGCACTCCGGGGGCGTCACCCTGACCGAGCTGGCCGTGATGATGACCGGTCTCGGCGCGTACAACGCGCTCAACCTCGACGGCGGCGGCTCGACCACCCTGCTCGCCCGCGACCCGGGGGCCGCCGCGCCGCACGTGCTCAACAGCCCGTCGGACGGGCAGGAGCGCGAGGTGCCCAACGGCCTGGCCATCACCGCCCCCGTCGGCAGCGGCGAGGTGACGGGCTACCGCGTCACCACGGCCGCCGACCCCGCGACGGCGCCCACCGCGGACACCGTGCCCGGCGGCCACCCCGAGCGCGTGTTCCCCGGCCTGACCCGCCAGTTGACGGCGACGGCCCACGACGAGACCTACGGCCCGGCCGAGGGGCCGGCGCCGCGCTGGCGCTCCTCGCGCACCGATGTGGGCCGGGTCGGCGGGGACGGCGTGTTCCGCGCCGGGCGGCCGGGCACCACGGAGATCACGGCCGGCCGGCACGGCGCCGAGGGCTCGCTGGAGCTGACCGTCCTCGGCGAGCTGGACCGGATCGCCCCGACCAGCCTGCGGGTGGGGCTCGGCGACCCGGGCGCCGAGGGCACCTTCGGCGTCATCGGCCGGGACGCCGCCGGGAACTCCGCGCCCATCGAACCGGCCGACGCGCGGCTCGACTACGACACCTCGCTGTTCACCATCGAACCGGACGTGGCCGGCGGCGGGTTCCGCGTCACCGCCGCCTCCGGCGCCCCCTCGGCGTCCGGGCGCGTGACGGTCACGGTCGGCGGTGTCAGCACGGTGCTGGCCGTCACCATCGGCCTGGAGGACACCGTGACCGCCGACTTCGAGAACGCCGGCGAGTGGACGTTCAGCCACGCCCGCGCCGGCGGCTCCCTCGCCCCCGAACCCGCGGGCCACCGGGGCGGCGGCCTGCGGCTCGCCTACGACTTCAGCCGCAGCACCGCCACCCGGGCCGCCTACGTCACCCCATCGGCCGACATACCGGTCGCCGGGCAGCCGCAGAGCTTCACGATGTGGATCAACGGCGACGGCCGCGGCGCCTGGCCCTCGCTCCACCTCACGGACGCCAATGGCACCAGCCAGGTGCTGCGCGGCGACCACATCACCTGGGAGGGCTGGCGCCAGGTCACCTTCGACGTGCCCGAGGGCGTCGCCCACCCGCTGTCGGTGCGCCGCTTCTACATCGCGGAGACCCGGCCCGACCAGTCCTACGCCGACGAGATCGTCATCGACGAGCTGTGGGCGCAGACCCCGCCCGAGGTGGAGCTGCCGCCGGCGGCCGGGCACCGCGACCCGCTGATCGGCACCGCGGCGGAGACCGCCGGCCGGGACTGGCGTTTCGCCGTGGTCTCCGACGCCCAGTTCGTCGCGCGCGCCCCGGACAGCGGGATCGTGGCGGCGGCCCGCCGCACCCTGCGGGAGGCGCGGGCCGCGAACCCCGACTTCGTGGTGATCAACGGCGACTGGGTGGACGAGGGTTCACCGGCCGACCTGGAGTTCGCCCGGGAGATGATCGAGGAGGAGCTGGGCGACGACCTGCCCTGGTACTACGTGCCGGGCAACCACGAGGTGATGGGCGGCTCGCTCGATCAGTTCGAGGCGGAGTTCGGTCCCGGCCAGCTCACGTTCGATCACCGGGGCACTCGGTTCATCACCCTGGACACCTCCTCGCTGACGCTGCGCGGCGGCGGCTACGAGCAGATCCAGGAGCTGCGCGCGCAGCTCGACGACGCGGCGCGGGACCGTTCGATCGGCTCGGTGGTGGTGATGGGGCACGTGCCGCCCCGGGACACCACGGCGCAGCCCGCGAGCCAGCTCGGCGACCGGCGGGAGGCGGCGCTGCTGGAGGACTGGCTGGCCGACTTCCGGCGCGAGACCGGCAAGGGCGTGACGTACCTGGGCGCCCACGTCGGGATCTTTGACTCGTACCACGCGGAGGGCGTGCCGTACTTCATCAGCGGGAACGCCGGGAAGTCGCCGTCCGCGCCGGCGGCGCGCGGCGGCTTCGGCGGCTGGGCCCTGGTGGGCGTGGACGAGGTCTCCCCGGCCGAACGGGCACGGGCGCGGCACAACCCGCACCAGGTGCTCCCGGACTGGGTCTCGGTGCAGACCAGGCCCCATGTGCACGGTCTGACGCTGGGCCTGCCGGAGACGCTGGCGGCCGGCGAGACGGCGCCGGCCGGGGCGTTCCTGACGCAGGACACCCCGGGCGGCGGCTCGCGCGAGGTGCCGCTGGCGTCCCCGGTGAGCGTGGACTGGTCGGGCTCGGCCGCCCTGCACATCGGGAACCCGGCGGACGCCGGCCGCCGCGATGTCGCCGCGCTCGACCCCGTGACGGGCGAGCTCACCGGGCTGCGGCCGGGCGAGGTCACCGTGAAGGTCACGGTCAGCGGGGAACGTCAGCGGGTGACGGTGCGCGTCACCCGCTGACGCTCACAGATGCGGCCGGATCGCCGACAGCAGGTCCTGGAAGGTGCGGCCCGTGGCCGGGGCGCCGATGGCGGTCATCTGCCAGCCGGCGTCCTGGCGCCGCACCTTCGCCATGATCTGCGCGGTGGAGTCGCCGCCGCCGGCCAGCGTGTACCGCGCCAGCTCGACGCCGGTGCTCTCGTCGACCAGCCGGCAGAACGCGTTCCGCACGTCGCTGAACCGCTGGCCCATGAAGGAGCTGACCGTGAAGACCACCTGGTCGATCCGCGGCGGCACGCGCCGCAGGTCGACCACGATCGCCTCGTCGTCCTCCTGCCCGCGGCTGCCGGTGAGGCTGTCCCCGGAGTGCACGACGGAGCCGTCGTCACTGGTCAGCTTCCGGAAGTAGACGACGTCCTCGGCGTGGTCGCCCGCGAAGAGCAGCGCCGAGGCGTCCAGGTCCAGGTCCCGGCCGCCCCTCAGCAGCGTGCCGAGGAACCCGTGCCGCACCGACTTCCATCCCAGGCCCATGCGGATCGTGCTCGGCCCGGCGCCGTCCGGCCCGCCCAGGCCGATCGTCTGTCCCCTGACCAGATTGACGGCCATGCGCCGGCTCCCCTCTGCATCCCCACTGCGGTGGGCCTCACCCTATGCAGCGGGGCGCGTCAGCGCAGACCCACCTCCCGCATCTGGCGCAGTTCCTTCTTCAGATCGGACACCTCGTCGCGCAGCCGCGCGGCGATCTCGAACTGGAGCTCCGCCGCGGCGGCGCGCATGCGCTCCGTGAGCTGCTCGATCGTCTCGGCGAGCTCGGCGGCGGGCCGGTCGGTGAGCTCCTTCTTCTCCTTCTTCGCGCCGCCGGCCGGCACCGAGGGAACGGGGGCCTTGCGCTCCGCGCCCTGGCGGTAACCGGTGCCCAGCAGCTCCTTGGTGTCGATCTCCTCGCGCGCGATGGTCGCCACGATGTCGTTGATCTTCTTGCGCAGCGGCTGGGGGTCGATGCCGTTGGCCTCGTTGTAGGCGATCTGCTTGGCCCGGCGGCGGTTGGTCTCCTCGATGGCGCGCTCCATCGCCGCGGTGATCCGGTCCGCGTACATGTGGACCTGGCCGGAGACGTTCCGCGCGGCGCGGCCGATGGTCTGGATCAGGGACGTCCCCGAGCGCAGGAACCCCTCCTTGTCCGCGTCCAGGATCGCCACCAGGGAGACCTCGGGCAGGTCCAGGCCCTCCCGCAGCAGGTTGATCCCGACGAGCACGTCGAACTCCCCGGCGCGCAGCTCGCGCAGCAGCTCCACCCGGCGCAGGGTGTCGACGTCGCTGTGCAGATACCGCACGCGGATGCCCAGCTCCAGGAAGTAGTCGGTGAGGTCCTCGGCCATCTTCTTGGTCAGCGTGGTGACCAGGACCCGCTCGTCCTTCTCGGTCCGCAGCCTGATCTCGTGCACGAGGTCGTCGATCTGCCCCTCGGTGGGCTTGACCACCACCTCGGGGTCGATCAGGCCGGTGGGCCGGATGATCTGCTCCACGACGCCGTCGCCGCGCGACAGCTCGTAGGGGCCCGGGGTCGCCGAGAGGTACACCGTCTGCCCGACGCGCTCCAGGAACTCCTCCCACTTCAGCGGCCGGTTGTCCATGGCGGAGGGCAGCCGGAAGCCGTGGTCGACGAGGGTGCGCTTGCGCGAGGCGTCGCCCTCGTACATCGCGCCGATCTGCGGAACGGTGTTGTGCGACTCGTCGATGACCAGGAGGAAGTCCTCCGGGAAGTAGTCCAGCAGCGTGTACGGCGGGGAGCCGGACTCGCGGCCGTCCACGTGCAGCGAGTAGTTCTCGATGCCGGAGCAGGTGCCGATCTGGCGCATCATCTCGATGTCGTACGTGGTGCGCATCCGCAGCCGCTGGGCCTCCAGCAGCTTGCCCTGCTGCTCCAGCACGGCCAGCCGCTCGCCCAGCTCCTTCTCGATGCCGGCGATGGCCCGCTCCATGCGCTCCGCGCCCGCCACGTAGTGCGACGCCGGGAACACGTACAGGTGATCGTCGTCCGAGATGACCTCGCCGGTCAGCGGGTGCAGCGTCGAGAGGGCCTCGATCTCGTCGCCGAACATCTCGATGCGGACGGCCAGCTCCTCGTAGACCGGGAAGATCTCGATCGTGTCGCCGCGCACCCGGAACGTGCCGCGGGTGAACGCGATGTCGTTGCGCGTGTACTGGATGTCCACGAAGCGACGCAGCAGGGCGTCGCGGTCGATCTCCTGGCCGACGCGCAGCGGCACCATCCGGTCCACGTACTCCTGCGGCGTGCCCAGGCCGTAGATGCAGGAGACGGAGGCGACCACGATCACGTCGCGCCGGGTCAGCAGCGAGTTCGTCGCGCTGTGGCGCAGCCGCTCGACCTCCTCGTTGATCGAGGAGTCCTTCTCGATGTAGGTGTCCGTCTGCGGGACGTACGCCTCCGGCTGGTAGTAGTCGTAGTAGGAGACGAAGTACTCCACGGCGTTGTTCGGCAGGAGCTCGCGGAACTCGTTGGCGAGCTGGGCGGCCAGAGTCTTGTTCGGCGCGATGACCAGCGTCGGGCGCTGGAGGCGCTCGATCATCCAGGCCGTGGTCGCCGACTTGCCGGTGCCGGTGGCGCCGAGCAGCACGACGTCCTTCTCGCCCCCGGAGACGCGTCGCTCCAGCTCCGCGATGGCCGCGGGCTGGTCTCCACTGGGACGGTAGGGGCTGACGACCTCGAAGGGCGCCATCGTGCGTTCGATCTCTGAAACGGGCCGCATGGGGTCCACGGTACGACCCCCCACTGACAACGAGTTCCCCGCGACCGACCGCCGTCCGCTGTTCAACTCACGGTCACCGTTCTCCTCCCCGCTCGTTTCCGCCCGCCGGGCAGCCTGCACCCGTTTGGGTCGCCGGGATACGAGGAGCCCCCCATGCCTTTCCCGTCCGCAGTCGACTGGGCCGGCCGGCTGTTCAGCCTCGCCGTGCTCGTTTCCGTCCCGGCCACCGGACCGGCGGCCTCCCTGGAGCCCGCAGCGCCGCGCGAGCCGGTGCCGGCCGTGGTGGCGGCGCCCGCCCCGGCCGTCGCGGCCCCGGCGGCGCGGCCCGCGCCGCACCGGGACGAGCCGCTGGTCGTCGCGCACCGCGGCGCCTCCGGATACGCGCCCGAGAACACGCTGGCCGCCGCGGACGCCGCCGACGCGCTGGGCACCACCTGGGTGGAGACGGACGTGCAGCGGACCGCGGACGGCGAGCTGGTCCTCATGCACGACACCACGCTGGAGCGCACGACGAACGCGGAGGTGCTGTTCCCGGACCGGGCCCCGTGGCGCGTGGCGGACTTCACCGCGGCGGAGATGGCGCGGCTGGACGCGGGGAGCTGGTTCGGCGAGGAGTTCGCCGGCGAGCCGGTGCCGACGCTGACCGACTTCGCGGACCGGCTGGCGGACAACGGCCAGCGGCTGCTGCTGGAGATCAAGTCCCCGGCGAGCTACCCGGGCATCGAGGCGGACATCCTCGATGAGCTCCGGGCGGCGGGCTGGCTGGGTGAGCGGCACCCCGGCCGGCGGCTGGTGATCCAGAGCTTCGACGCGGCCTCGGTGCGGAGGGTGCACGAGCTGGCACCGCGCGTGGAGACCGGCTTCCTGGGCACGCCCGCGGTGGCGGACGTGCCCGAGTACGCGGAGTTCGCCGACCAGATCAACCCCCGGTACCGCGACCTGACGGCCGACTACGTGGCCGACCTCCAGGCGGTGGAGGGCCCGCACGGCGAGCCGGTGGAGGTGTACGCGTGGACGGTGAACGACGGCCCGACCGCGGTGGCCGTGGCGGAGCTGGGCGTGGACGGCATCATCACCAACTTCCCCGACGTGGTGCGTGACGCCCTGGAGGAGTGAGGCGGCCGCCGGCCGCGGGGATCGTCAGTGGCGTCTCCTAGGCTTCCGCGCATGAACGGTGACACGCGGTGCGCGTGGGCCGTCCGGCGCTCGCCGGTCGGCCCGCTGCTGCTCGCCGCCACGGACGCGGGCCTGGTCAATGTCGTGTTCCACGCGGACGAGCGGACGATACGGCGGGCCGTGGCCGGGCTGGCGGCGGCCCTGGTCACGGCTCCGGTGCGTGCGGAGGGGGATCCGGTGCTGGTCCGGGCGTCGGCCGAGCTGGACGCCTACTTCGCCGGGGAGCTGAGGGCGTTCCGGACGCCGCTGGACTGGTCGCTGGCGTCGGGCTTCACCGAGCAGGTGCTGCGGGAGCTGGCGGCGTCGGTGCCCTACGGGAGCGTGGTGGGGTACGGGGAGCTGGCCGAGCGCGTCGGCGATCCGGACGCGGCCCGCGCGGTGGGCGCGGCGATGGGGGCGAATCCGCTGCCGGTGGTGGTGCCCTGCCACCGGGTGGTGGCGGCCGATGGGGGCATAGGCGGCTTCGGGGGCGGTCTGGAGACCAAGCGGGAGCTGCTGGCCCTGGAAGGCGTGCTGCCGAGCCCGCTCTTCTGAGGACGCGCCCGGGGGGACCCTGGGCGGGTGCCGGGGATTCCGCCGGGGCGCGAATGGGGTGCACCCGGCGCGGGAAGCCATTCGGCGACGCGTTTCCGTCTCCCGTCAGGAGGCGACGATGGCCATGCCCGAGGAACGGAATCCGATCACCTACTGTTCCCTGTCCACCCTGCGCGCCCGCGGCTGGACGCCGTTCCTGGTGCGGGCCTTCCTGGGGGAGCCGGACCGCGAGCGGCCCGAGGAGCTCTATCTGACGTCGCGGGTGCGGGAGGCCGAGCGGCGGCCGGACTTCGTCGCGGCCCGCGACCTGCGGCGGCGCCGGGCGCACGCCCTGCGCGAGGCGAACGAGCGGCGCCGGGAGCAGGCGCTGACGGCGATCCGCACGGTTCCGCTGGAGGTGCCGGTCCTGGCCCCGGCGGAGCTGGCCGACCGGGCGGTGCGGCACCGGAACGTACGGGACGCGCAGCGGGCCGCGCTCTCATGGGGGCATCGGCCGCGACCGGTCAGTGCCGAGTCGGCCGCCCCCGCGGAGCTGGCCCGCTGGGAGGTGGAGTATCTGCGGGACACACTGGCCCCGCACGGATTGCTGCTGGAAGCGCTGCCGCCCGGCCGCGGCCGGGCGGAGGGGCGCCGGCTGCTGACCGAGCGGATCTTCGGCGTCATAGCGGCGGCCTACCCGGCACTGGAGCTGGAGTGCCGCAGGCAGCAGGCCGCCGAGGTGGCCGGCCGGAGCCGGCCCGGGGCGGTGTGATCCCCCTGGATCACACGTCCGCGTCGTGGTCGCGCAGGAACTTCATCGGGTCGATGGCCGAGCCGTAGTTGGCCGTGGTCCGGACCTCGAAGTGCAGGTGGGGGCCACTGCTGTTACCGGTGTTGCCGGAGAGGGCGATCTTGTCACCGGTCGAGACCTTCTGGCCGACCTTGACGTCGACCTCGGACAGGTGCGCGTACTGCGTGAAGGTGCCGTCGGAGTGCTTGATCACGATGGCGTTACCGTACGCGGGGCCGTCACCGGCACCGTTACCGCCGGCCTTGACCACGGTTCCGGCGTGCACGGCCTGGACCTCGGTACCGGTCGGGACGGCGAAGTCCTGGCCGCTGTGGGTCGAGGCCCAGCGGTCACCGCTGTTACCGAAGGTGGCGCTCAGCGAGTAGTCGTCCGCGATCGGCGACACCCAGGCGTCGGCGTTCTTCTTGGCGGCGTCGGCGGCGGCGTTCAGGGCGTCGGCCTGGCCGCGGACGGCGTCGGCGACGCTGGTGGCCGTGTTCGCGGCGAAGACATCGGTGTGGTTGCCCTCGGCCGCCACGGCCGCACCGGTCAGGGCCACCGAGGCGCACAGGCCGGCCGTCACGACGGCGGCGGCGCGGGTGCGGATCCGGGCGGTCATGGGGGCGCGGTTCGTGGTGGTGTTCGGCATGGGGGACTACCTCTGCTTCTCGGGGAAATCCGACTAATTGGGCCGGACAACCCCATTTGTAACCACCCCGCCGGGCAGGGACAAGCAGCGCTATCACTAGGCGACCCCGTAGTGAATTCAGAGGCAAAAGGTCCCTCGACAAGGCCGCCGGCGCGGTGTTTTCCGGGCACCCCCGTGCCACCCCCGCCGCACCGGCGCTGACCAGGTCCGCTCCCACCTGGTGATTTCGCCGCCCAGCAGGAAGTCGGCACTCTCTTCCGCCGAATTGCCCGGCCGCTCGGGACCAAAGTCCCGGCCTTTGGTCCCATTCATCTCCTACGCTTTTTCGTAGGCCCTGATCCGCGTGTGGTGAGCGTCACCGGCGGGGCGCGATCAGCGCGGAAAAAGCTCGAATGCGACGCATCGGCGACCGCCGAAACGGGGGGCGAACGCGTCCGCCATCGTGGTGTGGAGCTCCCGGGCGTAGTCGGCCGGATCCTGGTCGCCGAGGGCCGAGATATAGGCGCGGTGCTCGGCGAGGGACTCGATGGCGCGGGCCAGGGCGCTCTCGCCCACCGCCTGGGCGTGGGTCGCCTCCGGGGAGCCGGCCACGGCCACCCAGCGCACGCCGTCCCAGGGCTCCACGCCGCCCTCGCCGAGCTGCTCGGGGAAGATCCACCGGTTGCCCGCGTCCCCGGCGGCGTCCAGGACGGCCCGGCCCACGATCCGGTGGTCCGGGGTGTTCCAGGACCGGCCGCCCCAGGTGTCGCGGTGGTTCAGGGTGATCAGCAGCTCGGGCCGGTGGGCCCGGATGGCCTCGGCCAGGTCCCGGCGCAGCGCGGTCCCCTCCTCGATCACCCCGTCCCGGTGGTCCAGGAACGTCACGGAGTGGACGCCGACGACGCGGGCGCTCGCGAGCTGCTCGGCCTCCCGGACCCGCGCGCTCTCGCCGGGCTCCAGGGTGTCGATCCCGGCCTCTCCCCTGGTCACCAGCAGATAGGCGACCTCGCGGCCGGCGTCCGTCCACTCCGCGACGGCCGCCGCGGCGCCGTACTCCAGGTCGTCGGGGTGGGCGACGATGGCCAGGGCCCGCCGCCAGTCGGTGGGCATGGAGGTCAACGACTCCGTCACCATGTGTCTCCTCTTCGATCGGCTCGGCTCTTCGATCGGCTCGGCCACGGGGATCCGATCACCCTAGTCACGCGCCGGCACGTGGCCCGGCCAGACCGGCCGGACCGGGCCTATCACGCGCCGGTGGGCGGTCCGGCATGCCGCGCGCCTCCGGTCCCGGCGCCGTTCAGCCCGTCACCGCGTCGGGCAGCCGGCGGCGGCAGCGTTCGGCCCGGCGGGCTATGGCCTCCCAGGCGGACCGGGCGCCGGAGCCACGACGTTCCGCCAGGGCCCGTTCACACAGCGCGAGCGCCGCGGCGTGGTCGCCGAGGCGGCGCTCGTAGTGCATGGACAGCCGGTTGAAGACAACGGTGTCGCGGGCGCCGCGCTCCAGCGCCCACTGCCACAGCCGCACCGCGTCCTCGACGCGCCCCAGGCGCTCGAACGCCTGCCCGGCGTAGCGCGCGCCCCGGCCGAGCGCGGCCAGGTCCCCGGCGTCGGCGAGCAGCGGCAGATGGGCGGCCAGCGCGTCGGCGCCGGGCGTGGCCGCGCCGTGGTACGAGACGAGCGCGCCGCCCGGGCTGCCGGTGTCGCACAGCCCCAGGGCGTCGCAGGACCAGCAGCTCCGGCAGTCCGGCAGGGCGGCGATGGCCGCGGCCGGGCCGGGGAAGAGGCCGAGGATGTGGTCGGGGCCGGCGGCGCCCCGGTCCAGGGTGGCCAGGTGAGTGACGATGTGCGCGACGTCCTCGCGGTTCGCGCCGCCGGCGAGCTGGAGCCGCAGGCCGGTCAGCAGCGCGTCCCGGGCGGGGCCGGGCCGGGGCGGGCCGAAGACGGAGGTCTCGTCGCAGAGCATGCCGCCGAACCAGCCCCACAGCCGGCCCGCCTCCGGACACTCCTCGGCCGTGAGCACCGCCAGCGCCCGGTGCCAGCCGTCGGCGCCGCCCTGCCAGCCGTCGATCGTCAGGTGCGCGGCGCGGTGCGCGGGTGCGATGCCGTCGGTGTCGGCGTCGCAGCGCACGCGCTTGCGCCGTTCCTCGCGGAGCACGTCGGCGGCCGGGGCGGCGAGCCGGGAGAGGTCGGTGTGGCCGTCGGCCGCCGCCCGGCGCAGGAGCTCGACGAGCAGCGCAGCGGTGACCTCGGCGTCGGAGTCGGCGCGGTGGGCGCGGTGCGGGATGCCGAAGGCGGCCACGCAGGTGGTCAGCCGGTGGTTGGCCAGCTCGGGCAGGAAACGCCGGGCCAGGCGCAGCGTGTCCAGCGCGGTCGCGGGCAGGTCGCCGGTGCCGGAACGTTCCAGCTCGGTGGCGAGGAAACGGAGGTCGAAGCCGACGTTGTGCGCCACCAGCACGGCGCCGTCCAGCCGGCGCAGGATGTGCGGGATCAGCTCGGCGAAGCGCGGCGCGGTGGCGGCCCGCGCGTTGGTGATGCCGTGGATGTGGACCGGCCCGGTGTCGCGTCCGGGGTCGACGAGGCTGGTCCACCGGTCGGTGACGGAGCCGTTCTCGACGGTCACGAGGGCCAGGGAGACCATGCGGTCGCCGCGTTCGGGGCTGAATCCGGTGGTCTCGCAGTCGAGCACCACGAAGCGTTCCCGGAGGAGCCCGGGAGGTATGGCGGCCGTCATCGGCGTCAGCGCCAGCCGTGCCGCAACTGGAGGCTGTGCACGACGCGGTTGAACCGCGCCCGGTCCAGGGCGCACGCCTCGCGCCGCATCCCGTCGGGGTGCACGCGCAGCACGCGGTCCAGGTGGACCCACGAGTCGCGCCCGCTGCGGTCCCAGGGGCCGGAGCCCAGCGGCAGCCACTCGCCGTCGTGATCGCGGTCGCGGCTGGAGAGCTGAACGGCCAGCAGCGTGTCGCGCCGCTCCTCGCGGGCCACGACGAGAACGGGCCGGTCCTTGCCGCGGCCGTCGTTCTCCTCGTAGGGGACCCAGGTCCAGACGATCTCTCCGGGGTCGGGGTCGCCGTCCGGCTCCGGGGCGTACTGGGTGCGCACGGCGCCGACGGAGCGCGGCTCGACCTCGACAGTGGCGGCGGGGCCCTGCCGGCCCGGGATCTCGTCTGTCTCTATGCGGTCCATGGCGCACACGCTATCGCCGCGCGCCGGGCGCGCCGCCGGGGGCGCCCCTCTCGCCCTCCGCGCCGGGAAGCGTGGCGAACAATCCCGGTGGTGACATGCCGTCAGCGCCGAGGCGGCCGCGTCGGCCTGACGGGCGGTGGAGTCGCTCGGCGCTACCGTGGCGGCATGGCCAGGGAGACGATGCGGGCGTGGGTGGTGCGGGAGCCCGGGCGGCTGGACCCCGTGGAGCTGCCGGTCCCCCGCCCCGCCGCGGACGAGCTGCTGGTGCGGGTGCGGACCTGCGGCGTCTGCCGCACCGATCTGCACATCAGGGACGGTGACCTGCCGCCCCACCGCAGCCCGGTGGTCCCCGGCCACGAGGTGGTCGGCGAGGTCGTCGAGGCCGGCCCGCGGGCGGCCGGGCACCCGGTGGGCGCGCGCGTGGGCGTCGCGTGGCTGCGCCACACCTGCGGCCGCTGCCACTACTGCGCGCGCGGCCGGGAGAACCTGTGCCCGCACTCCCGCTACACCGGCTGGGACGCGGACGGCGGCTACGCCGAGTACGTCACCGTGCCCGCCGCCTACGCCTATGAACTGCCGGACGGCTACGGCGACGAGGAGCTCGCGCCCCTGCTGTGCGCGGGCATCATCGGCTACCGGGCGCTGCTGCTCGCCGATCTCCCGGCGGGCGGGCGACTGGGCGTCTACGGCTTCGGCGGCTCGGCCCACCTCACCGCGCAGGTCGCGATCGGCCGGGGCGCGCGGGTGCACGTCCTGACCCGGTCCGCCGCCGCGCAGGACCTCGCGCTGCGGCTGGGCGCGGCCTCGGCGGGCGACGCGCACGCCGGTCCCCCGGAGCCGCTGGACGCGGCGATCCTCTTCGCGCCGGCGGGCGATCTGGTGCCGGTGGCGCTGGCGGCGCTCGACGGCGGCGGCACGCTGAGCATCGCCGGCATCCATCTCACCGAGCTGCCCGCGCTGAACTACCGGCGGCACCTCTTCCGGGAACGGACCGTGCGCAGCGTCACCGCCAACACCCGGCGGGACGGCCGGGAGTTCCTGGCGGCGGCGGCCGAGCACCGGGTCACCGCGACGGTGGTGCCCTACCCGTTCGACCGGGCGGACGCCGCGCTGGACGATCTGGCCGCCGGCCGGGTGACCGGCGCGGCGGTCCTGACGCTGCCCTGAGCCGACCGGAAGCCGCGCGCCGCCGGGGGCGGTCGCGGGCGACCGGTCAGAAGCGGGGGACCGGTCAGAAGTGGGCGGTGCGCAGCGTCCGTTCGCGCACGGAGTCGAGGAAGCTGGGCACGTCCTCCATCTTGGTCCCCGTGCACTGAATGATCAGGTCCATCACGTCACCCGCCGACAACGCGCCCACCACCGGGTGGACATGGGCGAGCCCGATCCGCTCCTCCATGCGCTTGAGCACATGGATGGCGAGGTTGAGCTCGGGCACGCGGCTGGTGTGGCCGAAGTCGAGGTTCTGCTTGATCACCCACATCTCCGGGATGACCTGGCCGAAAATGATGACGTGCGCGAGCGCGAACATGGAGCGGGCGCACTGCCGGGCGCTCTCCTCGGTCTCGTCCTGAAGCGCTTTCACGCCCTCCTCGTCCTCGGCCAGATGCGCCTGGATCAGCGCCACCGCATGCAGCACTTCCTCCGTGGTATAGGGCCTCGCCACATCGTCCATCCGCCACCCCTGATCACTGTGCGCCGATCGTAGGAGCACCCAGTGTGGCAGGTTCGTCGGCACCTGGGGACCGTTCGCGCCCGATCGCCCCCATTCGCGCGTGACTTCGGTCACTTATCCGTGCGTTTCTCCTGTCCCCGCCGGTCGCGCGTCACTCCGGCCGGGCGGCCGTTCCGGTCCAGGCCGGGCGCCGCGGATCGTCCACCCGCACCACGATGTCCGCGGCCTCCCGCGGCGCCACCTCCGCCTCGTAGCGGGCGAAGGCGGGCAGCGTCCACCGTTCGCCCGCGGGGATCCGCCGCTCCAACGCGCCCGGCGACAGGCTCAGATGCACGGTGAGGTCCGCGGGGAACCAGTGGCCCAGCAGGAACGTGCCGTGCAGCAGGAGCACGCCACCGGGCGGCAGCGGCACGGCGGGGCTGCGGGTGGCCCGGTCCCGCTCCGCGTCCCACAGGTCCGGCAGGACGCGCCCCGAGCCGCCCGGGTCCAGGGGCGTGAGCACCTCCCGCCACAACGCGCCGGTGTCGAGCCAGCGTTCGTAGTAGGCGTCCGGGTCCCGCCGGCCGTGCTCAAAGCGCAGGGAGGCGGCGCGCAGGAACCCTGCCGCGCCCACCACGAGCGCCGCCCGCCCGCGCACGCGCAGCGCCTGGGCCACGGCGTCCGCCAGCTCGCCCGTCCCCGCCGCCGGCGCGCCGTCGATCAGCACGCGCGGCCAGGATCCGCCACCCTCCGGCCGCAGCCCGTGCACGCGGTCCGCCAGCGCCTCGCCGAGCCGTTCCGGGGTGATCGCCTCCAGTCGCATGGACCTCATCCTCCCCGGACGCGCGGACAAGAAGAGGACCCGGGGGCGTAGCCGGCCCCCGGGCCCCTGTGGTGCCGCCCGTTCGCACGCCCCTGCGGTTCATGGGGCGGGTCAGCGTCATGGCGTCGTGCTCTGCCTTTGAGCCACCGCCGCACGTGGCGCGGCGGGCCGGAGTCGAACCGGCAATCTCGACGCTCCTGCCCGCGCCCGGCTGCCCGGGCGATGGGCGGCGATGCTGAGTCTGGAGCGAGAGTCTGAGATTGATGTCCTCACGACAAGCTTCAGCTTCAGCTTGCGCTCCTCAGGCGCACCCCGGCGGAACGCTCCGCGCCCGCCGGGGAGTTGGTGGGCTCCCCGTCCGTCAGGCGAAGAGGTAGCCGAAGAGGGCCTCGCCGACGCGCTGGTCGGTGACCTCCATGCCGTTCGCCTCCTCCCGGGCGAACTTCACCGCCTGCTGGACCTTCTCGATCCGCTCCAGCAGCTCGTTCACCCGGCGCGCGGGCAGCGCCCCGGAGAACTTCACGGTGGTCCAGTACCCGACCGGGATGTCCTCGTAGTAGACCTCGACCTGGGCCGGGTGTTTCTCGGTCGCCTCGGCCTTCACGTGGTTGCGCGGCACCTTCTTCGTCCGCACGGTCCGCACCGGCTCGGTCTTCCACCAGTCGGTCGAAGGGTCCAGGCTCCAGGACTCGGCGGCGTCCAGGACCGGCAGCTTCCGCAGGAACGCGCCGAGTTCGGCGAGCTGCTTCTCCAGGAAGAGCAGGTACGCCACCGGCACGTCGGCGAGCAACGTCCGCCCGTCGACGGTGACATCGGCCCGCGCCGCGCAGTTCGCCCAGTCCTTGGTGGCGGTCACGTCGAACAGCCGGCTGAGGGTCTTCGCGGTGTCGCGCAGCACGTCCTCGGCCTTCACCTGAACCCGCGTGGACTCCGGCGACAGTTGCTCGCCCTCCTCGTCCTTCGGCTGGTAGGTGCGCGAGATGCCGGCCAGCAGCGCGGCCTTGGTCAGGCCGTGCTGCACCGCGGTCAAGTCCTGCTGGGACTTGGACTTGACGCCCTTCTCCACTGCGATGATCTGATTGAGCTTCGCCACTCCGGAACCGTATCGGTTCCCGCGAGCGGCCCGCGACCCGGTTTCCCCGCCCCGAGGCGACCTTCCCTCCGGGGGCCCGGCGCCGCACGATAGAGCACATGACCGAAGAGACCGGCCGGGCGCCGCTGGAGCTTTATGTGGAGTCGCTGCGCGCCAGGCTGCCCGCGGCTCAGTTCATCGTGCTGATGCGCGCCTTCCACGCCTGCCTGTCCGGCGAGACGGGCGGTGCCGTGGGCCTCACCCGGCCGCGTCTCACCCCGGACGAGCAGGAGTTGTTCACGCCGGAGATCCAGAGCGAGATGGTCGCCCTGCTGACCCTGGCCGGCGCCGCGCCGTTCGCTTCCGCCGCCGAGCCCGCGGCGTAGCCGCCCGCGCGGGTGCCGCGCCCGCGGCCGGCAATCCGGGCCGGCGGGCGCCGCGTTGAGCCGCGTCATCGGACACCCGCCCGCCGGGACGATCCAGCACCTCGCGCACCGGCCGTCGGCCGCACGCGGGATGTCATGCCCGCCGAACGCCACCGGCGCGCCCGGCACGACGGCGGCCCCCGGGCACCCGCCCCCGGCGACAGCGTGGGCGCCGGACGCGCAGACATGACCGCGGTTCACACCCGATCCGCCCGGGTAGTGACATCTTTTCCATGGATCGGAGCATTTGGAGCGAAAGGAGCCGAGTGTGCCGGATGTACCCGACCAGATCATCGATCTCGCCAAGCGCCGCAACGAACCCATCGTGGTCCAGACGCTCCGCTCCTCGGTCGCCGCCACCATCTCCTACGTCGTCGCCCTCCAGCTCACCGACGTCACCGCGCCGCTGCTGGCCCCCCTGACCGCGCTGCTCGTCGTGCAGGTCACCCTCTTCGCCACGATCACCACCGGCGTCCGCCGGGTGAACTCCGTGATCACCGGGGTGCTGGTGGCGACCGCCTTCAGCACCATCGTCGGCCTGAGCTGGTGGAGCCTGGGGCTGCTCATCCTCACCTCACTCGCCGTCGGGCACCTGGTGCGCGCCGGTGAATTCGTGCCCGAGGTGGCGATCAGTGGCATGCTCGTGCTCGGCGTCACCCAGGTCGCCGAGACCGCGCTGGACCGGGTGGTGGAAACGGTGATCGGCGCCGTCGTCGGCCTCGTGCTCAACATCATCTTCGTGCCGCCGGTGTGGGTCGGTTCCGCCAGCGAGGACATCGAGGAACAGGCCGGGCGCATGAAGGAGTTGCTCCGCATCCTCAGCGCGGAGGCCGAGCAGCGCACCCCCCTGGAGCGCCCCGAGGAAAAGCTGGCCGAGGCCAGGCGCCTGGACCAGGACATCGCCCAGGTGGATGCCTCCATCATCCAGGCGGAGGAGAGCCTGCGCTTCAACCCGCGGGTCAAGGAGCCGCTGCTGACCCGGATCGTGCTGCGCACCGGCCTGGACACGCTGGAGGTGTGCGCGGTGATCCTGCGCACCATGACGCGCACCGTGACGGACCTCGCGGCGCGGCGCGGCGAGGAGCCGCTGTTCCCCCCGGAGGTGGCCCCGGCCGTGCACGAGCTGTTCGCCAACCTCGCCGGCGCGGTGGACAGCTTCGCGACCCTGATCACCAGCCAGGTCAGCACCGCGGCCGACGAGGCCGAGGCGTTCCTCGCCATCGAACTCGACGCGGCCCGGATCAGCCGCGAGCACGTCGCCAAGGTGCTGCTCGCCCGCGTTCAGGAGCACCCCCGGCACTGGCAGTTGCACGGCTCGCTGCTCGCCGAGATCGACCGCATGCTGGACGAGCTGAACATCGAGAAGCGGTCGATCCACCTCGCGGAGGAGCTGGACCGGGTCTCGCGCGAGTCGCGCGAACGCTACCCGCGCCTGCACCGCGCGAGGGGCGCCGCCCGCCGCGCCAGGCGCCGCCTCAAGCCCCGGCGCAGGGCGACCGCCGGCTAACCGAAACGGATGTCGCCCTCGATGGTGCCGGTCTGGATCACGTTCCGCACCTGGGCGTTTCCGGAGACCGTGTTCTCCACCCGGGTCTGGGTGATCGTCAGCGCCGCGCGGTGCCGCTCCGCCCAGCCCGTCAGCTCCGCCGCGAAGTCCGCGTCGTCGCGGGCCCGGTCCGCGATACGGCCCGTCAGCTCCCGGACCGCCGTCTCATCGGCCGGGTCCACCGGCTCGGGCTCGGCCCGGCCGGTGAGCCGGCGCGCCAGGGACAGCAGGGACTCCCAGGCGTGGCGCCCGGCCTCGGTGGCGGCGCTGCCCGCGGCGGCCGAAACGAGAGCGACGGCGGCATCGACATTCATAGGATCACGGTAGCCGGGCAGCCACGAGGAGGGGGAGGCCGCGTGCTCCAGTGGCCGGGAGGAAACGAGGGCGGCGAGGCGAACGAGCCCGCGCCGGTGCCGCCGTACAACCGGCGGGTGCGGATCGTGGTGCAGATCCTGGACCACCCCGACGAACTGGCCCTGGCCACCCAGGAGCTGACGGCCCGGGGCTGGTCGGTGCGGCCTGCCACCCCCGGCGACGGCGTCCCGGCCGAGGAGCGGCGCGCGCCCTATCTGGTGGAGGTGCGGCTGCGCGGCGCGTGGCTTGGCGCGCGGGCCAGCGCGGTGCGCCAGGTGGAGGCGCTCGCCAGGGAACGCAAGCTCCCCCTGTGGATACGTGACTCCTCGTTGGTGGAGCCCCCGCCGGAGCCCCCGCGCACGCAGTACCACGCGCGCCGCCGGCCGCCACCGGGCGCCGGGCGCGTGCGGCACTGGGCGTTCGAGGTGGCCGCCGCCACCGGGATGGCCGACACGCAGCGAACGCTCGCCCTGCCCGGCGACCCCGGCGCCGCCGCCGCGATCGCCGAGCTCAACTCCCGTGACCTGGGCGGCACCCCGTTCGATCCCGCCACGCACACCGTGCGCCGCGCGGTGGGCCCGGCCGTCGACCCCACCCGCGCCGAGGGCGAGCGACGCCGCATGGTCCGGCAGGGCCTGTTCGCCGTCGGCTTCCTCGCCCCGGTGCTGATGTGCGGCGCGCTGGTCGCCGATCTGCCGGGCTGGTGGCGGGCGCTGCCCGTGCTGCCCCTGTTGGCGCTGTGTCACCCGGTGGGCCGCTGGGTGACGGGCAACGAGCCGCGCCCCCGGGTCGTGCGGCTGGCGGCCGGCACGCTGATCACCGGGGGCAGCGCGTTCCTCGGCTTCCTCTGGGCCGCGAACAACGACGGCTCGCTCGCCCGGCAGGCGGCCATGGTCGCCGTCTCCCTGGTGGCGCTGCTGGTCCTGGCCGGCGACTGGCTGGCCCTGCGCCACTCCTGGCTCAGCCGCAACGCCCAGTGGGTGGTGCCCCTGCTCGCCACGCCCCTGGTCTTCGTGCTGCCGGTCTTCGGCCGGGTGCTGCACAGCGTCTATCTGACCGACGAGTTCGGCATCCCCTCCTCGGCCGTGCCCATCGAGTTCTACTGGCCGGTCCTGATCGCGCTGCCCTCGATCGGGCTGGCGACGGTGTTCGTGCTGATGTTCATCGCGCTCGGCGGCTGGGCGCGCCACCTGCACCAGGTGCCGACGCTGCGGGAGCAACTGTTCGTCACCCTGCCGCTGGCCGGGGTGGTCTATGTGCTGACGGCGGTTCTGTTCGGCGTGCAGGAGGCGGGGTCGGCGGCCCGCGCCGCGGCCGAGGCCGCGGCGGACGGCCGGGAGCCCGCCGACTACTACGGCATCGACGGCCGGCTGATGTGCGTCACTCCGCTCGCCGCCCCGGACGACATCCCGATCCTGGGCGGCCCCCTGCCGCCGCCGGAGCGGCCCGTCCTGTTCTTCGGCGACGACGGCGACCACCTGTGGCTGTGGGACCCGGACCGCCGCGAGCCACTGCGGGTGCGACAGGAAGACGTCGCGCTCGCCGAGTGCCGGGCCTAACGGCCCTCAAGGCCGGTCGCGTTCGGCGGCGAGGTGGCGCAGGCGGTCCCACAGGGCGTCCACCAGGCGGGCCAGGTCGTCCACCGAGCCGTCGTTCTCCAGCACGAAGTCGGCGATTTTCAGGCGCTCCTCGCGACCGGCCTGCGCCGCCATGCGGGCGCGGGCGTCCGCCTCCGGCATGCCGCGCAGCCGGATCAGGCGGTCCAGGCGGGTGTCGGCGGAGGCGTCCACGACAATCACGGCGTCATAGCGGTCCTGGAGCTGGTTCTCCGCGAGGAGCGGCACGTCGTGCACGACGATGGCGTCCGGCGGCGCGGCCTCCCGCAGTTCGGCGGAGCGCTCCGCGACCAGGGGGTGGACGATCGCGTTCAGCGCGCGCCGACGCGCCTCGTCGGCGAAGACGATGGCGCCCAGCCGCTCCCGGTCCAGCGCGCCCTCGGGCGTCTGGACCTCGGGGCCGAACTCGGCGACAACGGCGGCGAGTCCGGGCGTGCCCGGAGCGACGACCTCCCGGGCGATCCGGTCCGCGTCGACGATCACCGCCCCGTGCTCGGCCAGCAGCCGCACCGCCTCGCTCTTGCCCGCGCCGATGCCGCCGGTCAGTCCCACGTTGAGCATGCGGGCAGGCTACCGTTCCCCGTCGTCGTCCTCGTGTTCGGCGAGGAAACGCTCGAAGACCTCGCCCAGCTCGTCGGCCGACGGCAGCTCCACCGGTTCGGCGACGAGGCTGCCCCGGGTGGCCGCCCCGGCGATCGCGTCGTACTGCTGCTCAAGGCCGCGCACCACGGCCACCAGCTCCGAATCGCCCTCGGCCAGCTCGCGTTCGATCTCGTCCTGTGTCTTCAGCGCGCCGCTGCGCAGCGCGTGCGCCGCGTCCGGCAGGACCAGCCCGGTGGCCGCCGTGACCGCCTCCAGCACGACCAGCGCCGCGTCCGGGTAGCGGGAACGGGCGATGTAGTGCGGAACGTGCGCCGCGACGCCCATCATGTCGTGCCCGGCCTGGCTCAGCCGCAGCTCCACCAGCGCCGCCGCGCTGCCGGGCACCTGCGCCTCGTCGAACACACCGCGGTGACCCGGGATCAGATCGGCGCGATTCCCATGGGGAGTGAGCCCGACCGGCCGGGTGTGCGGCACGCCCATGGGGATGCCGTGGAACGTCACCGCGAGCCGAACTCGCAGCCGCTCGACGATCCCTCGGACCGCGGCGGCGAAGCTCTCCCACTCCACGTCCGGCTCCGGGCCGGACAGCACCAGGAACGGCTGATGCGTCGCGTCGTGCACCAGACGCAGCGTCAGCTCCGGCGTCTCGTACTCGGTCCAGCGGTCGCGACGGAACGTCATCGCCGGCCGCCGCGCGCGGTAGTCCACCAGCCGGTCGTGGTCGAAACGGGCCACGGTGATGGCGGGACGGCCGTCCAGCAGCTCCTCGATGAGCTGCCCACCGGTCTCACCGGCGTCGATGAAGCCCTCGAAGTGGTAGATCAGCACCGGACCCGCGCTCCCCGTGCCGCCGGTGACCTCGTCGACCCGGGCCAGACCGGCGGGGTCCCATGCGTACAACTCCTGCGGATCTCGCACCGTCACCGCACCCCTTCCGCTGTTTCGCGTGTGCACAGGACAACGCACCGTACCGCGAGGTCATTCCCCGCGCGACAACGACGGCCGGGGCCCGCTCCCCGGGAGGGAGCGGGCCCCGGCCGTCAGTCGGATCCGCGGTGGCGGTGAGCCGTCAGCTCTGGCCGCCCGCCAGCTTCTCCCGGAGCGCCGCCAGCGCCTCGTCGGAGGCCAGCGCACCGGAGTCCTCGGCCTGCGGCGAGGAGTACGAGCGCTCGCCGCCACCGGCCTGCGGGGCAGCGCCGCCGCCACCGGCCGACTCGGCCTCGGCCTGGGCGTCCGCCTCGCGGGACTTGATGACCTGCGCCTGGTGCTGCTCGAAGCGCTGCTGCGCCTCGGCGTACTGGCGCTCCCACTCCTCGCGCTGCTTCTCGTACCCGGGCAGCCAGTCGTTGGCCTCGGGGTCGAAGCCCTCGGGGTAGATGTAGTTGCCCTGGTCGTCGTAGGACGCCGCCATGCCGTACAGGGTCGGGTCGAACTCCACGGCCATCGGGTCCGGGCCGAAGTTCTCGTTGGCCTGCTTCAGCGAGAGGCTGATCCGGCGCCGCTCCAGGTCGATGTCGATGACCTTGACGAAGATCTCGTCGTTGACCTGGACGACCTGCTCCGGGATCTCCACGTGGCGCTCGGCCAGCTCGGAAATGTGGACCAGGCCCTCGATGCCCTCGTCCACCCGGACGAACGCGCCGAACGGCACCAGCTTGGTGACCTTGCCGGGCACGACCTGGCCGATCTGGTGGGTCCGGGCGAACTGCTGCCACGGGTCTTCCTGGGTCGCCTTGAGCGACAGGGAGACGCGCTCGCGGTCCATGTCGACGTCCAGGACCTCGACCGTGACCTCCTGGCCGACCTCGACGACCTCGGACGGGTGGTCGATGTGCTTCCAGGACAGCTCGGAGACGTGCACCAGGCCGTCCACGCCGCCCAGGTCCACGAAGGCACCGAAGTTGACGATGGAGGAGACGACGCCGGAGCGCACCTGGCCCTTCTGGAGGGTGGTGAGGAAGGTCTGGCGGACCTCGCTCTGGGTCTGCTCCAGCCAGGCGCGGCGGGAGAGAACCACGTTGTTGCGGTTCTTGTCGAGCTCGATGATCTTGGCCTCGAGCTCCTTGCCGACGTACGGCTGGAGGTCGCGGACGCGGCGCATCTCCACGAGGGAGGCGGGCAGGAAGCCGCGGAGGCCGATGTCGAGGATCAGACCGCCCTTGACGACCTCGATCACGGTGCCCGTGACGATGCCGTCCTCGTCCTTGATCTTCTCGATGGTGCCCCAGGCGCGCTCGTACTGGGCGCGCTTCTTGGAAAGGATCAGCCGGCCCTCCTTGTCCTCCTTCTGGAGGACAAGGGCCTCGATCTCGTCACCAACGGCGACGACCTCGTTGGGGTCGACATCGTGCTTGATCGACAGCTCACGCGAGGGGATGACCCCCTCGGTCTTGTAACCGATGTCGAGCAGGACCTCGTCCCGGTCGACCTTCACGATGACGCCGTCGACGATGTCGCCGTCGTTGAAGTACTTGATCGTCTCGTCGATCGCGGCGAGGAAGGCTTCCTCGGAACCGATGTCGTTGACCGCAACCTGCGGGGTGGTCGCGGTGGTCTCGGTGCTGCTCGTCATGTGGTAAAGGGCTCCGGTACGGACATGTTCGTAGGCACTGCTACGCCGGAGCCCGTATCGCACTGCCGAAGCCGGACAGCCTGAGAAGCGCTCCCCGAAGGTCCGAAAACCGGAAGCGCCTCGACAACCGAGGGGACATACAACAGATGCGAGCGCGACCTGCTCCGTCCGAGGCGCGCAGGCCCGCAGCGCGTCTTATAGCATACGGGCGCTTCCCAGCAGGGTCAATGCGCGGTTCGCCCCACGAGGGGCACTATCGGGCCAAATCTGACACTTCCCAGCTCACGCGGGGCGCGCGAGCGCCGTGAGCGCGCCGTTACACACGGGCGGGAAACGGTACGCGCGCGTAGGGAAACGGCGCCGCGGCCGGGCGGGGTCTCCCGTCGGGGAGGCCGCCCGGCCGCGGGGGCCGGATCGGGGGCGGGTCACACGGCGCGGCGGGTGACGGTCGCGGTCGGGGTCGCGGTGGGCGAGGGCTCCGGCTCCTGATCGCCGTCGCCCGGCTCCTCGGGCGTCTCCGGGTCCTCGGGGTCGGCGGGGCACTCCGGGTCTGTGGGCTCCTCCGGGTCCGTCGGGTCGGTGGGGTCGGCCGGGTCGGTGGGCTCCGCGGGGTCCGTGGGCTCCGCCGGATCGGTCGGCTCCGTCGGGTCCGTCGGGTCCGTCGGGTCCGTCGGGTCCGTGGGCTCCTCCGGCTCGGTGGGGCACTCCGGGTCCGTCGGGTCCTCCGGATCCGTCGGGTCGGGGTCGGTCGGGTCCGGGCCGGTGCCGGGCTCGGTCGGACCCGGGTCGGGCTCCTCCTCGTCCGCCGGCGGAACCGGCCGGAGCTCGCCCTCCTCGGAGGCCGGCGGGGGCGAGGTGGAGTCGTCGCCCTCGTCGTCGGAGCCACTCCCGCGGCCACCGCCGGTGCCGGTGCCGCCGCCGGTGCCAGTGCCGCCGCCACCGGTCCCGCCGCCGCTGCCGCCCTGCGAGTCCGGGTTGCCCGGGCCGGGGCTGGTGGGCAGCGAGCCCTCGCCGTCGGGGACCTCGTGGACGCCGTCGCGGTAGAAGTCCAGCCAGGACCGCACGGTGCGCACGTAGTCCCAGGAGTGGTTGTAGCTGAGGAGGGCGCGGTCCAGGTCGGAGGAGACCGACAGATCGCGGTCGTTCGCGCACAGGTAATCGCCGGCGGCCAGCGCGGCGTCGTACACGTTGTTCGGGTTGGACACGCCGTCGCCGTTGCCGTCGGCGCCCCAGCGGGCCCAGGTGGAGGGGATGAACTGCATCGGCCCGACCGCCCGGTCGTGCACCGTGTCGCTGTCCCACCGCCCGTTGTCGGTGTCGAAGATCTGGGCGAAGCCGTCGCCGTTCAGCACGGGGCCGAGGATGGGCTCGGTGGTCGTGCCGTCGGCGTCCACGTCGCCGCCCCGGGCGTGGCCCGACTCGACCTTGCCGATGGCGGCCAGGACCTGCCAGTCCAGATTGCAGTCGGGGGTGGTGCCGGCCAGCGTCGTCTCGGCCTTGCGGTAGGCGTCCAGCACGGTGGTCGGTATGCCCGCCTCCGCGGGGCCGGTCGCGTCGGTCCCGGAGTCGCCGCCGCCCTGGCCGGGGCCCGCGGTGTCCAGCGGGGGCAGGTCGGTGTGGTACGGGAGCTCCGGCATGGCCTCCGGGTCCGGCTCCGGCTGCTGGTCGGCCTGCTCCTGCGCCGCGGGACGGTCCGTCGGCTCCTGCGGTCCCGGGCCGTCGCCGTTCAGCGCCTCGGGGGCCTGCGAGGCGGTGAGCGCCGCCATCGCCGCGGCGGCCACCGCCGAGCCCGAGATTCCCTGGCGGATCCTGCCGATACGCAACGCCACGTGCGTTCCCCTCCATCTGCCGTCCGGCGATCCCCTTCGACCGGAATGACAGTACGACACAGGCGCGTTCGGGGCCAGAACGTACCGGTGTCACCGGTGTGGCGGTTACGAAAACGCCGCCCCACCTCTGTCAGTGCGCGGCCGCCTCCCAGGTGGCCCCCGCGCCGACCGAGACGTCCAGGGGCGCGCGCAGGGTGACCGCGCCCGCCATCTCACGGCGCACAAGCTCCTCAACCTGCGCACGCTCCCCCGGCGCGACCTCCAGCACGATCTCGTCGTGCACCTGGAGCAGCATCCGCGAGGACAGCTCCTCGCGGGCCAGCGCCTCGTCCACCCGGAGCATCGCGATCTTCACAATGTCGGCGGCGGTGCCCTGGATCGGGGCGTTGAGCGCCATGCGCTCCGCCATCTCGCGGCGCTGCCGGTTGGAGCTGGTCAGGTCGGGGAGATAGCGGCGGCGGCCGAGCAGCGTCTCGGTGTATCCGATGGCCGTGGCCTCCGCCACCACGCGCTGGAGGTAGTCGCGCACGCCGCCGAACCGCTCGAAGTACGTGTCCATCAGCTTCCGCGCCTCCCCGTCGGAGATGGACAGTTGCTGGGAGAGCCCGAACGCCGAGAGCCCGTAGGCCAGTCCGTAGCTCATGGCCTTGATCTTGCGCCGCATCTCGGCGTCCACCTGGTCCTTGGCGACGGTGAACACCTGGGCCGCGACGGTGGTGTGCAGGTCCTCGCCGGAGGTGAACGCCTCGATCAGGCCGGCGTCCTCGGACAGGTGCGCCATCACGCGCAGCTCGATCTGGCTGTAGTCGGCGGTCAGCAGGGTCTCGTAGCCCTCGCCGACGACGAACCCGCCCCGGATCGCCCGCCCCTCGTCGGTGCGGACCGGGATGTTCTGCAGGTTGGGGTCGGTGGAGGACAGGCGGCCGGTGGCGGCCACGGTCTGCTGGAACGTCGTGTGGATCCGGCCGTCGGAGGCGATCGTCTTGATCAGCCCCTCGACCGTGGTCCGCAGCCGCGCCTGCTCACGGTGGCGCAGCATGATCACCGGCAGCTCGTGCTCGGTCTGCGCGGCCAGCCAGGTCAGGGCGTCGGCGTCCGTGGTGTAGCCGGTCTTGGTGCGCTTGGTCTTCGGCAGGCCCAGCTCGCCGAACAGCACCTCCTGGAGCTGCTTGGGCGAGCCCAGGTTGAACTCGTGGCCGACGGAGGCGTGCGCCTCGGTCACGGCCTGCTGCACGGCGGCGGCGAACTGCTGCTCCAGGCGCTCCAGATGGGCGCGGTCCGCCGCGATCCCGGCGCGCTCCATGCGGGCCAGCAGCGCGGAGGTGGGCAGCTCCAGGTCGTCCAGCAGCCCGTCGGCACCGACGTCGGCCAGCCGGGTCCGGAACATGTCGCCCAGGTCGAGGATCGCGCGGGCCTGGCGCATCAGCGTCTCGGCCTCGGCCGTGTCGTCCGCGCCGAACGCCAACTGTCCGCTGTCGTCGGCCGCCCGGTCCAGCTCGCGGCCGAGGAACTCCACGCTCAGCGCGTCCAGCGCGAAGGAGCGGCGGCCGGGCTGCACCAGGTACGCGGCCAGCGCGGTGTCCATCTGGATCCCGGCCACCCGCCAGCCGTGCTCGGCGAACACGCGCTGCACACCCTTGGCGTTGTGCAGGACCTTGGGCCGCGCGGCGTCGGCGGACCACTCCGCGAACGCCCGCTCGTCCGCCTCGTCCAGGGCCGCCGGGTCGAACCAGGCCGCCGGCCCGTCGCCGGCGGCCAGCGCCACCGCGTGGACGCTGCCCGCGCCCAGCTTCCAGTCGTCGCGGGTCGCCAGGCCCAGCGGCCCGCCGCCGTGCTCGGCCAGCCAGGGCGCCAGGCCGCCGGCCGTCAGCACCGTGCCGGCCAGCTCCGGGCCCTCCCCGGCGGCGACGGGCTCGCCCTCGGCGCCGGGGTCCACGGCGAACAGCCGCTCGCGGAGATTCGGGTTCCGGAATTCGAGGGCGTCCAGCAGGACCGTCAGCCCGGCCATGTCGTAGGGCTCGCGAGCGAGATCGGCCGGGCCGCAGCCCAGGTCCACGTCCCGCGAGAGCTCGGTGAGGATCCGGTTCAGCTTGACGGACTCCAGGTGGGCGCGGAGGTTCTCCCCCGCCTTCCCCTTGACCTCGTCCGCGCGCTCGACGAGCTCGTCGAGGGACCCGAACTGGTTGATCCACTTGGCGGCCGTCTTCTCCCCCACGCCCGGGATGCCCGGCAGATTGTCCGAGGGGTCGCCGCGCAGCGCCGCGAAGTCCGGGTACCTGGCGGGCGGCAGGCCGTACTTCTCCTGCACCTTCTCCGGGGTGAAGCGCGTCAGCTCCGAGACGCCCTTCGTCGGATAGAGAACGGTGACCCGGTCCCCCACGAGCTGGAAGGCGTCCCGGTCGCCGGTCACGATCGACACCTGGAAACCCTCGTCCGCGGCGCGGGTGGCCAGCGTGGCGATCACGTCGTCCGCCTCGTAGCCCTCGATCGCGAACCGCCGCACGCGCATGGCGTCCAGCAGCTCGCCGATCAGCTCCACCTGCCCCTTGAACTCGTCGGGTGTGGCCGATCTCGTCGCCTTGTACTCCGAGAACCGCTCGGAGCGCCACGTCACCCGTGACACGTCGAACGCGACCGCGAGATGCGTCGGCGCCTCGTCACGCAGCGTGTTCGCCAGCATGGAGGTGAAGCCGTAGATCGCGTTCGTCGGCTGGCCGACCGCGGTCGTGAAGTTCTCCGCGGGCAACGCGAAGAAGGCCCGGTACGCCAGTGAATGTCCGTCCAGCAGGAGCAGGCGCGGTGCGGTGGTCGTCTGCGATGCGTTCTCAGCCACGTGCCCGATCCTGCCACGGACCACTGACACTCCCCGCCCGCCGTGCGACGATCGCTGCCATGCCAGCGAAGCCGCCCGCCGCCGACCCCGTCCAGGACGCGCCCGTCACCACCGGTCCCGAGCACGCCGCCGCGGGCGTCTCCGCGATCGGGCACGCGATGAAGACCGCGCAGCGGCAGATGGGGGTGCGCCGCACCGCGCTGACCCTGCTCCGGGTGAACCAGCCCGGCGGCTTCGACTGTCCCGGCTGCGCCTGGCCGGAGCCCGCGGAGCCGGGCACCGCGGAGTTCTGCGAGAACGGCGCCAAGGCCGTCGCCGAGGAGGCCACGCTCCGCCGCGTCACCCCGGAGTTCTTCGAGCGGCACACCGTCGACGACCTGGCCGGCCGCTCCGGGTACTGGCTCGGCCAGCAGGGCCGGCTCACCCACCCCATGTATCTGCCGGAGGGCGCCGACCGGTACGAACCCGTCGGCTGGGACCGCGCGTTCGACCTGATCGCCGACGAACTGTGCGCCCTGGCCTCGCCCGACGAGGCCGTCTTCTACACCTCGGGCCGCACGAGCAACGAGGCGGCGTTCCTCTACCAGCTCTTCGCCCGGGAGTTCGGCACGAACAACCTGCCGGACTGCTCCAACATGTGCCATGAGTCCTCCGGCTCCGCCCTCACCGAGACGCTGGGCGTCGGCAAGGGCAGCGTGCTGCTGGAGGACCTCTACCGGGCGGACCTCATCATCGTCGCCGGGCAGAACCCGGGCACCAACCACCCGCGCATGCTCACCGCCCTGGAGAAGGCCAAGGCCGCCGGCGCGAAGATCATCACGGTCAACCCGCTGCCCGAGGCCGGAATGGAGCGGTTCAAGAACCCGCAGACGGCGCGCGGCCTGGCCGGCGGCGGCACCCCGCTGACCGACCTCTTCCTCCAGATCCGGCTGGGCGGCGACCAGGCCCTCTTCCGGCTGCTCAACAAGCTGGTCATCAACCGCGGCGGCGCCATCGACGCCCCGTTCATCCGCCGCCACACCACGGGTTTCGAGGAGTTCGCCGCCGCCGCGCGCGCGGCCGACTGGGAGGAGACCCGGCGGGCCACCGGCCTGTCCCGCACCGACATCGAACGCGCGCTGGCCATGATCCTTGCCTCGCGCCGCATCATCGTGTGCTGGGCCATGGGCCTCACCCAGCACAAGCACGCCGTGCCCACCATCAAGGAGATCGTCAACTTCCTTCTGCTGCGCGGCAACATCGGCCGTCCGGGCGCCGGGGTCTGCCCCGTGCGCGGCCACTCCAACGTGCAGGGCGACCGCACCATGGGCATCACGGAGAAGCCGGCCCCCGCGTTTCTCGACGCGCTCGCCGGGGAGTTCGGCTTCGACCCGCCCCGCGAGCCCGGCCTGGACGTGGTCGACTCCATCCGCGCGCTGCGCGACGGCCGAGTCGGCGTCTTCTTCGCCATGGGCGGAAACTTCGTGGCCGCCTCCCCCGACACCGCCGTCACCGAGGACGCCATGCGCCGCGCGCGGCTGACCGTGCACGTCTCCACCAAGCTCAACCGCTCGCACTGCGTCACCGGCGCGCGGGCCCTGATCCTGCCCACCCTGGGCCGCACCGAGCGCGATGTGACGGCCGCCGGGCCGCAGTTCGTCACCGTGGAGGACTCCATGGGCATGGTGCACGCGTCCCGGGGCCGCCTCAAGCCGGCCGGCCCGCACCTGCTGTCCGAGCCGGCCATCGTCTGCCGGCTCGCCCGCCGCGTCCTCGGCGAGTTGAGCACCACGCCCTGGGCCGAGTTCGAAAACGACTACCGCGCCGTCCGCGAGCGCATCGCGCGCGTCGTCCCCGGCTTCGCCGACTTCGAGACCCGCGTCGCCCGGCCGGGCGGCTTCGCGCTGCCGCACGCCCCGCGCGACGAGCGGCGCTTCCCCACCGCGTCCGGCAAGGCCCACTTCACCGCCGCGCCCGTCGAGTACCCGGCCGTCCCCGAGGGCCGCCTGCTGTTGCAGACGCTGCGCTCGCACGACCAGTACAACACCACCGTCTACGGCCTCGACGACCGCTACCGCGGCATCACCGGCGGCCGGCGCGTCGTCCTGGTCCACCCCGCGGACGCCCGTGAACTCGGCCTGGCCGACGGCTCGTACACCGACCTCACCAGCGAGTGGACCGACGGCACCGAGCGCACCGCGCCCGGCTTCCGCGTCGTCCACTACCCGACCGCGCGCGGCTGCGCCGCCGCCTACTACCCCGAGACGAACGTCCTGGTCCCGCTCGACGCCACCGCCGACACCAGCAACACCCCCGCCAGCAAGTCCCTGGTGATCCGCCTCACCCCGACCACCGCCCCATGACCGGACCTGATAGAACGCTCCCCATGGGTGAGCGCACCAGCACACAGTTCCCGCCGCACATCATCGACCAGTGGGCCGGGCTCGGCTTCGACCTGCCGGCCCTGTTCTCCGCCGGTCACCTCGGTGAACGGCTCGGCATCCGGATCCTGGAGGCCTCCCCGGAGCGCGTCGTCGGCACGCTCCCTGTCGAGGGCAACACGCAGCCCTACGGCCTGCTGCACGGCGGCGCCTCGGCCGCGCTCGCGGAGACGCTCGCCTCCGTCGGGGCGATGCTCCACGCCGGCCCCAACAAGATCGCCGTCGGCGTCGACCTCAACTGCACCCACCACCGCGGCGTCCGCTCCGGCACCGTGACCGGCGTCGCCACCCCGGCGCACACCGGCCGCACCTCGGCCACCTACGACATCACCATCACCGACGAGCGCGGCAAGCGCGTCTGCACCGCCCGCCTCACCAGCGCCCTGCGCCCCGCCGCCGGCCAGCAGCAGGCGGCGGAGCCCACGGCGCCCGTTTCCCCTACTCCGTGACCTCGCCCAGATAGGCGGCCCGCACCCGTGGGTGGGACAGCAGCGCCGACGCCTCGTCGGCCATCACCACCTCGCCGGTCTCCAGGACATAGCCGCGGTCGGCCAGTTGCAGCGCCTGGGCCGCGTTCTGCTCGACGAGCAGCAACGTGGTCCCCTGTGCGTTGATCTCCTTCAGGATTTCGAAGATCTGCTGCACGATCAGCGGCGCCAGGCCCATCGACGGCTCGTCCAGCAGCAGCAGTTCGGGCTTCCCCATCAGCGCGCGGCCGATGGCCAGCATCTGCTGCTCGCCGCCCGACAGGGTGCCGCTGATCTGCTTGCGCCGCTCCGCCAGCACCGGGAAGAGGGAGAACACCCGGTCCAGGTCCGCCGGATCGGGCCGCTTCAAGCGGTACGCGCCCATGCGCAGGTTCTCCAGTACGGACATCCGGGCGAACACCCGCCGCCCCTCGGGCACATGCCCGATGCCGAACTGCACCAGCTCGTGCGACTTGATGCCGTCCACCCGCTCGCCGCGCAGCAGCACCTCGCCCGAGCGCGGCGCCAGCATGCCGGAAGCCGCCTTCAGCGTCGTGGACTTGCCCGCGCCGTTGGCGCCGAGCAGCGCCACGACCTCGCCCTCGGCCACCGTCAGGCTGACGCCCTTGAGCGCCTCGATGGCGCCGTAGAACACGTGCAGGTCCCGCAGTTCCAGCAGCGGCGCGGCTGCCGCGTCCGCCGGCTCGGCGGCCGGGCCCGGCTCCTTGTCCAGTCCCACGCTCACGCCCGGTCCTCCTCGTCCGACTCAACGGCCCCGTCTCCGGGCTCCCCGGCCGCGCCGGCCTCCTCGGCCTCTCGCGCCTCCGCCTCCGCGGCTTCGGCCTCCGCGGCCTCGGCCTGTTCGGCCACCACGCCCGCGACCACGGCCCGGTCCTCCTCCGCCGCGGCGCCCAGATACGCCTCGATGACGGCCGGGTCCTGCTGCACCTCGGCCGGCGTGCCCTCGGCGATCTTCCGGCCGAAGTTCAGCACGACCACCCGGTCGGCCACCGACATCACCAGCCGCATGTCGTGCTCGATCAGCAGCACGCTGACGGACAGGTCCCGGTTGATCCGCCGGATCAGCGTCTCCAGGTCCCGCTTCTCCGTGGGGTTGGTGCCCGCGGCCGGCTCGTCCAGCAGCAGCAGTTCCGGCTTGGTGGCCAGCGCCCGCGCGATCTCCAGCCGCCGCTGCTCGCCGTAACTCAGCGACGACGCCAGCTCGTTCAGCCGGTGCCCAAGCCCGACGAACGACAGCACCTCGTGCGCCTGCCGGTCGCTCTCCCGCTCGTCGCGCCGCGCGTTCGGCAGCCCGAGCATGATCGAGATGGGATCCGTCTTCTGCCGGGTCTCCACCGCGATCTTCACGTTCTCCAGCACGGTCAGCGCGCCGAACAGCCGGATGTTCTGGAACGTCCGCGCCACGCCGAGCCGGCTGGCCTTGTGCGGCTTCCGCCCGCGCAGCTCGAACTCGCCGCCCGCGCGCGGCCGGAACGTGATGCTTCCCTCCTGCGGCACATACGCGCCGGTCAGCGAGTTGAACAGCGAGGTCTTCCCCGCGCCGTTCGGGCCGATGACCGCCAGGATCTCGCCCCGCGCCATCCGCAGCGCCACGCCGTCCAGGCTCGTCAGACCGCCGAACCGCAGCGTCACCCCGGACGCCTCCAGCACATCGCCGGCGGCCTGCTTCGTCAGCGCGGCCTCCTCGCGCATCTCGGTCGTCATCCCTGCGCACCTCCCGGCTGCGCGCCCAGGGCATCGGCGTGCCCGGAGCCCTCCTCGGCCATCCGCAGCTCCCGTTGCCGGCGCCGCGACGGCAGCAGCCCCTGCGGCCGGTAGATCATCATGACCACCAGCAGGCCACCCAGGTACATATAGCGGTCCTGGGCGTCCACGGTGTCCCGCAGATACTCGGGCAGCCACACCAGCATCGCCGTGCCCAGCAGCACGCCCGGGAGGGACCCCATACCGCCGAACACCACATAGGACAGCGCCAGCACCGACAGCAGCACCACGAACATCTCGGAGTTGATGAACCCGAGCTTGCTCGCGTAGATCACGCCCGCGATGCCGGAGGTGGAGGCGCCGATCGCGAACGCCAGCAGCTTGAACCGGACGGTGTCCACGCCCGTCGCCGCCGCCGCGACCTCGTCCTCGCGGATCGCGGTCCAGGCCCGGCCGACACGCGAGTGTTCAAGTCGCATGAACAGCACCAACACCACGACCACAAAGCCCAGTTGCAGCCAGTAGTAGGGCTGCGGATCAAGTCCCCACTCGTACGACCAGAACCCGAGATCCACCGAGAACCGGTCGGACTGCGCACCGCGCGGGCCGCCCGTGAACTCCGTCCAGTTCTTCGCCGTCAGGTACACGATCTCGTGGAAGCCGAGCGTCACGATCGCCAGGTAGTCGCCGCGCAGCCGCAGCGTCGGCGCGCCCAGCAGCACGCCCGCGATGAGACAGGTGAGCACCGCCACCGGGATCACCAGGAAGTTGTTCAGCTCCACCGGCGGCTCCACCGGCAGCCCGCCGGTCCAGAACGCCGCGCTGTACGCCCCGATCGCGAAGAACGCGATGAAGCCCAGGTCGAGCATCCCGGCCCAGCCGACGACCACGTTCAGACCGATGGCCACCAGCACGAACATGCCGATCTGGTCGACCAGCACCTGCTGCCAGAACGTCGACACCATCAGCGGCAGCACGATGAGGAAGCCCAGCAGCGCCAGCGTCGACGTGCCGCGCAGCCACCGGTGCAGGCGCAGTGCCTCGGCGGCCAGCCGCACCAGCTTGCCCAGCACCGCGGGCAGCCACACCAGCGTCGACCCCACCGTGAAGCCGTTCGCCGGCAGGATGTCCGCGCGTTGCGACACGGGCCGGACCGCTTCCTCCTTGACGCGGGAGGTGTACCGGCCGATCAGCTCGTGCGCGAACTCGCGTATCAGCCAGATCCCGGCGGCCAGCCCCAGCCAGCCCCACAGCGCGCCACCGGAGAAGTTCTCCTCCAGCGCGTAGAAGAGGTCGCCGCGCTCGCCCTGCACGCCGGTGACCTGCGCCATCACCACCGCGGTGACCAGCAGCGCCAGCAGCCTGCGCCACCGCGGCTGCTGGTACCACGCCTTCTGCCGCAGCCGCGCCGCGGAGGGCGGCTTGCGGACGGATACCTGCGCCGCGCTCATGCCGTCCTCCCCACGCGCTCGCCGAGAATGCCGGTCGGCCGGAACATGAGCACCAGCACCAGGACGGTGAAGCCGCCCACGTACCGCCAGGCGTCACCCCAGATTTCCACCGTGAACGACTCGACCACGCCCAGCGTCAGTCCGCCCAGCATCGCGCCGCGCACGTTGCCGATGCCGCCGAGCACCGCCGCCGCGAACGCCGTGATGCCCGGCAGGAAGCCCATGGTGAACTCGACCTGGAGGTTGGTGCCGAACAGGAATCCGGCCACGCCGCCCATCAGGCCGCCCAGCACGAAGGTCCGCGACACCACCTTGTCGATGTTCACGCCCATCAGCGAGGCCACCTCGGGGTCCTGCGCCACCGCGCGGATACCCGAACCCAGCTTGGTGCGGTTCACCACGAAATCCACCGTCAGCAGCATCGCCACCGCGGTACCCAGGATCAGGAGCTGCGTCACGCTGACCGAGGCCCCGAAGATCTCGAAGACCCGCTTGTTCTCGTACATCGTCGGCATCGGCAGCGGATAACGCCCGAACAGCTTGCCCGCCAGGTTGTAGAGAAAGAATGACGCGCCGATCGCCGTGATCAGAAAGACCAGCCGTGGCGCGTTGCGCCTGCGAAGCGGTAGATATGCCGCCTTCTCCAGACCAAAGGCGACCAAACCGCCCAGTGCGGCGCCGCCGAGAATACCCAGCAGAACATAGAGCACCGACTGCATGCCGGACGGATCGGCGGCCGGTTCGAAGATGGTCAGGGCGATGACGCCCCCGAATCCCCCGGCCATGAACACCTCGCTGTGCGCGAAGTTCAGGAGCTGGAGAACACCGTAGACAAGCGTGTAACCAATGGCGATGACGGCGTACAACGAGCCGAGCACCACACCCAGGACAACTACGTCCCAGATATCGGAAAGGGACATGGACTGACTTCCTTGTGGGGACGGGCGGCAAGGGGCTGACCGGCCGGCGGCGCGGGGCGGATCGCGCCCCGCCCGCCGCCGGCGAACGTCGGCCTCAGCCGCCGACCAGCTCCTCGATACCGCCGAGGTAGGTGCGCGCGTCGCCCTCGACCTGGTACATGAAGATGGCGGTGTTGGTGAACTCACCGTTCTCGTCGAAGGAGAACGTCTTGGTCAGGCCCTCGTACTCGCCCCCGGCCAGCGCCTGGTAGAGCGACTCGCGGCTGACGTCCCCGCCGAGCCCGGCGATGGCGTCGATGATCATGTTGGCCACGTCGTAGGACTCGGCCGAGTAGGTGCCCGGCGCGTTGCCGTACTCGCTCTCGTAGGTCTCCGCGAACGCCGCGGTGGCCTCGTCCTCGCTGGCGTCGGTGCACGGGCAGGTCAGGTACCAGCCCTCGACCGCGTCACCGGCCAGGTTGATCAGCTCGTCGTCGTTCGAGCCGTCGCCCGAGATCCCGATGCCGTCGAAGCCGGCCTCGCTCAGCCGCGTCGCGAAGGGCGCCAGCGCCTGGTAGTAACCCGCGTAGATGAGCGCGTCCGCACCGGAGTCCACCACCGTGTTGGCGGCACCGCCGTAGTCGACCGTGTCCGCGGGCACGCTCTCGCTGAGCACCTCCAGCCCGGCGGCCTCCAGCTCCGCCTTGGCCACCTCGGACAGGCCCTCGCCGTACGGCGTGACGTCGTCGATCACCATGACGCTCTCGACGCCGTCCTGGGCGGCCAGGAAGTCCGCCATGGCCAGGCCCTGGGCGTTGTCGTTGGGCACCGCGCGCAGGAACGTGGCGAACTTGCCGCCCTCGGTCAGCGACGGGTCGGTCGCCGAGGAGGACACCGCCGGCATCCCGGCCTGGGCGTACAGCGGCGCGGCCACGTTGGCCGGGCCCGAGAACGCCGGGCCGATCACCGCGACCACGTCCTGGTCGTCGATGGCGCTCTGCGCCGCCGCGGTGGCCTGGGTCTCCGACCCCTGGTCGTCCGCCGCGACGTACTCAATGGTGAAGTCGTAATCGCCGCTCTCGTTGGCCTCCTTGATGGCCAACTGGATGCCGTTTTGCATATTCTCGCCGAGCGCGACGTTGTCGCCGGACAGCGGACCCTGGTAAGCGATCTTGTAAGTGGTACCGCCCCCGGAGCCGTCGCCGCCTTCGTCGTCACTACCGCAAGCGGTGAGCACGAGCGCGCCGAGGGCGACGGGTATCGCGAGCCTCACGATGGACTTGTTGAGCACTTCGAAAACCCCCTGGAGCGAACCCAGTGATGTCGTCACCGCACAGCTCCCATGTGCATACGGCACACCGGTGCGGCGTGCAGCGGAATCTATTGCCACGCAAGCTTCACGAACACACCGTCGCGACAGATGTGATCGCCTCGTGACCTGCGGCACATGCCGGAAACAGAACACGCGTGACCGGTGAGCGGACGATCCCACCAAGATCCACTCAACCCGGACCGGCGAATTTCCAGGCAAGAAGAACGCGCCCGGGACGGGGTCCCGGGCGCGCTCTGACCGCTTTTGGGGCGAATTAACAGACAGTTAACTCCAGTGGGAAACCTTTGCAGTTACGACAGATTCCGCCTACTTCTGCTGCTGCTTCTGCCGCTTCTCCTCCGCGTCCTGGATCACGGCTTCCGCGACCTGGTGCATGGACAGCCGGCGGTCCATCGAGGTCTTCTGGATCCACCGGAAGGCGGCGGGCTCGGTGAGCCCGTACTGGGTCTGGAGAACGCTCTTGGCCCGGTCCACCAGCTTGCGGGTCTCCAGCCGCTGCGCGAGGTCGGCGACCTCCTTGGAGAGCGTCCTGAGCTCGTTGAACCGGGAGACGGCGATCTCGATGGCCGGAACCACGTCGCTCTTGCTGAACGGCTTCACCAGGTAGGCCATGGCCCCGGCGTCCCGGGCCCGCTCGACCAGGTCGCGCTGCGAGAAGGCCGTCAGCATGAGCACCGGCGCGATGCTCTCCCCGGCGATCTTCTCGGCGGCGGAGATGCCGTCCATGACGGGCATCTTGACATCGAGGATCACCAGGTCGGGGCGCAGCTCCCGGGCGAGCTCCACGGCCCGCTCCCCGTCGCCCGCCTCGCCGACGACGGTGTACCCCTCCTCCTCCAGCATCTCTTTCAGGTCGAGCCGGATGAGGGCCTCGTCCTCGGCGATGACGACGCGGGTGGTGTTCGGCGGGACATGAGCGGCCTCCGCCGCCTCGGCGATGGGCTCATCAGGGACGTCGGGGGTGCTCACGATGCTCCTCGTTTCCTGCCAGATGGGGCACCCACGAGAGTACCTATCTGCGGTATCTTTGAGGCACCGAGGGGTTAAACTCGCCTTCGGAATGCAGGAGCTCCGGTAGCCCAACCGGTAGAGGCGATACCCTCAAAAGGTATTAAGTGTGGGTTCGAATCCCACCCGGGGCACTCCGCCTTCAATTCAAAGGTTGCCGTCTCGACGCCCGATTGTCACGCGTTGAGGTGAGCGCATCCGGCAGGGCCCCGCGGCGTACCGCGGGGCCGTTGTTCGTCACGTCACTGCTGGGGCAGCGTCGCGCCGGGGACCTCGTACTCCTGGCGGCGGCCGCACATGCCGTAACCCGCCTCCCGGGTGGGGCCGGTACTGGTCACCCTCGCCTGCCACAGGTGCGCCGGGTCGGCCTTCTCCAGGGCGTCCAGCACCGCGCCGGTGGCCTGGGCCGCTGCCAGGGCGCCCTGGCGCCAGCGGTCGCGCCAGGCGGCGACGCGGGGGGCCACCAGGCGGGCCGCGGCGCGGTGGAAGTCGCGCAGCGGTTCGGGATCACCCTGGCTGAGCGCCTCCCGCAGGACGAGGTAGCCCTCGACGGCGAGATCCCGCCGCCGGTGCGCGGCGGCGTCGGCCGCCGGGCCCTCCTTGGCGGGGAGGGCCGCGGCCTCGGCGTACCGGTCGGGGTCGGCCAGGATCTCGGCGGGGAAGGTGAAGACGGCGTCGCCGGCCTCCGGCAGGCCGCTGTTCTGCATGAGCACGGTGATGCGCAGCGCGCCGTCGCCGTTGATCATGCGGTGCACAGTGCCGGGGGTGAACCAGGCCACGGCGCCCGGGTGGAGGGGTGTCTCGGTGTAGCCGTCGGGGGTGAGGGTCTGGACGGCCCCCTCTCCCGCGGTGACGACGTACGCCTCGGCGCAGGCCAGGTGCATGTGCGGGCTGCCGCCCCGGACGCCGTCGGCGGCCGGCCAGTCGTAGGCGCTGATGTGGGAGAGCCCGACGGCGCCGGGCAGGGGGTTGTCCATGGGGTCACCAGCCGTGGTTCTTGAGGTACTGCTCGGCGCGTTCGCTGTCCCAGGCACCGTCGGCGACGACGACGCGGTAGCGGTAGAAGAACGACTCACCCGGGGCGAGTTCGAACTCCTCGAAGAACGCCCAGGAGAACGCGATGGTCGGGATCGGCTCGGACCGGACGAACCAGTGCGAGGGGTGGATGGCCGATTCGCCGCTGTTCTCGGGGGCGTGCGCGAACAGGAGGGTCGAGTGGGCGTCGTTGTCGTCGTGTTCGGCGACGATGCCGGCCCAGGGCGCGTCGGCGGCCGGGGTGCCCATCGTCTCCTGGTCCGTGCTGGCGCCGCCCGGGGTGATCACCGTGCCGCCGGTGAAGTCGCGGGGACCGCGCCACTGGAGGCCGGTGTAGCCGGCCATCTCGCGGCCGGCGGTGGTGGGGCTGCCGAAGTGCAGTGGTTCGCCACGGGTGTTGGTGAGGTGGATCGTCCAGTCCAGGGCCCAGGCGCCCTCGTCGGGCTCGGCCGAGTGGAGCGTGAGGGTGCGCTCTTCACGTGCCCACTCCTGGCCGCCG
This sequence comes from Streptomyces litchfieldiae, assembly GCF_031845365.1. NCBI lineage: Bacteria > Bacillati > Actinomycetota > Actinomycetes > Kitasatosporales > Streptomycetaceae > Streptomyces > Streptomyces litchfieldiae. The sequence goes on along the minus strand of NZ_JAVREL010000011.1, from coordinate 27,133 downwards.
TTGTTGATCCAGGTCAGGTCCTCGGTGATCTCGACGCGGTCGTCGCCGGCGTCGAGCCGGGGGAAGCCGTCGTGCCGCATCGAGCCGACGCGTTCTGGGATGCGCTGATAACCCTGGCCGTGGATATAGGAGTTGCCGCCCCAGAAGTTCTGCTCGGACAGGTGACTGGCCGTCATCTGGAGGCCCTTGTGCCAGCGGTGGTCGTTCGGGCGGTAGCCGGTGACGACGTTGCCGGAGAGGGTGCGCAGCGGATGGGCGTAGGGCTTGCGGGACTCGAAGGGCTCGGGGTCGGGTCGGTAGACGTAGGACAGGATCTCGGTGGTGCCGGCGGTGACGGCGATGCGTTCGCCGTGGGTGTGGACGACGGTGAGCCGAGCGGTCACTGCTCCTCCTTCGGAGCCCAGTCGGGGTGGTTGCCGTGCATGGCGGAGTAATAGGGGTCGCCCTCGGTGATCTCCCCGGCGTGCACGGGGCGGCCGGTGAAGGCGGCCTTGTAGAGGGCGGCGTTGAACTCAAGGGTGCGGCGGGCGTCGGCGCCGCTGCCCGGCGGCCGGGTGCCGGCGCGTATCGCGGCGAGCACACCGGCGAGTTGGGCGGCGTGCGAGCTGGGCTCGTCGGCGGCCGGGGTGCGCCAGCGCGTGACGCGCGCGTCGTCGTCCAAGCCCGGGCGCGCGGTGTAGACCCAGTCGTCGTTGCGGTGGCCGTAGAGGTGGGTCAGCTCGACGGTCGCCTCGGCGCAGTCGATGCGGATGCGGCTGACCTCGTCCGGGGACAGCACGCTGTTGACGACCGTGGCCACGGCTCCGTTCACGAAGCGGACCAGCGCGGTGGAGACGTCCTCGCTCTCGACGTCGTGCACGAGGCGGGCGGCCATGGCGCGGATCTCGGTCCAGTCGCCGAGGAGGTGGAGCAGCAGGTCGGTCTGGTGAATGCCGTGGCCCATGGTGGGGCCGCCGCCCTCGGTGGCCCACCGGCCGCGCCAGGGGACGGCGTAGTAGGCGGTGTCCCGGTACCAGGTGGTCTGGCAGTGCGCCACGCGGGGCTCGCCCAGCTCGCCGGAGTCCAGGAGCGCGCGGGCGTGAACGGTGCCGGAGCCGTAACGGTGCTGGGCGACGACGGCGGCGTAGGGGCCGCCCTCCCGCTCGGCGGCGGCGATCTCGTCGAACTCGGCCAGCGACAGGCACAGCGGCTTCTCGCACCACACCCACGCGCCGGCGCGCAGCGCGGCGAGGGCCTGCTCGCGGTGGAGGGAGGGCGGGGTGCCGATGAGAACGAGGTCGGGGCGCTCGGAGTCGAGCATGGTGGCGAGGTCGGTGTAGCCGGTGGGGTCACCGACGCCGTCGGCGGCCCGGGCCAGCTCGTGGAAGGCGGCGAGGCGGCCGGGGTCGATGTCGACGGCCGCGACGAGTTCCACCTCGGCGGCGTGGGCGGCGAGCGCGGAGAGATGGCCGCCGCTGACGATGGCACCGGTGCCGACGACGGCGGCGCGGATGCGGGATTCAGCCATGTGGTGTGCGACTCCTGGCTGGGTGACGTGTGCTGTGCTGGGTGACGTGTGTAGTAAGCGCTTTCAGCGAAAGCGGCTTCAGCCAACCACGCGGGGCACGACATGACAAGAGGCGCCGTGCGGGCCACCCGGCCCGCGCGACGCCCTGGTCACGGAAGACGTCAGCTCGGGGAGTCGTCCTCGCCGACGTGGTGCACGCGCACGAGATTGGTGGTGCCGGGGGTCGCGGGCGGCGAACCCGCGGTCATCACCACGATCTCGCCCTTGTTGCAACGGCCGATGCGCAGCAACTGCTCGTCCATCTGCGCCACCATCTCGTCGGTGGTCCGCACGGTGGGCACGAGATACGTCTCGACGCCCCAGGTGAGGGTGAGCTGGGCGTGCGTGGCCGGGTCGGGGGTGAACGCGACCACCGGGATCGGCGAGCGGTACCGGGAGAGCCGGCGCGCGGTGTCGCCGCTCTGTGTGAAGGCCACCAGCAGCTTGGCGTTCAGGAAGTCGCCGATCTCGGCGGCGGCCCGGGCCACCGCGCCGCCCTGGGTGCGGGGCTTGCTGCCCTCGGCCAGCGGGGACAGGCCCCGGGCCAGCAGCTCGTCCTCGGCGGCGGCGACGATCCGGCTCATGGTGCGGACGGTCTCGATCGGGTACCGGCCGACGCTGGTCTCGCCGGAGAGCATCACCGCGTCGGTGCCGTCCATCACGGCGTTGGCGACGTCGGACGCCTCGGCGCGGGTGGGCCGGGAGGACTCGATCATCGAGTCCAGCATCTGGGTGGCCACGATGACGGGCTTGGCGTTGCGCTTGGCCAGCTTGACGGCCCGCTTCTGCACCAGCGGGACCGCTTCGAGCGGGACCTCCACGCCCAGGTCGCCGCGGGCGACCATGATGCCGTCGAAGGCGTCGACGATGTCCTGGAGGTTCTCCTCGGCCTGCGGCTTCTCGATCTTGGCGATGACGGGGAGAAAGCGGCCCTCCTCCGCCATCACGCGGTGCACGTCCTTGATGTCGTCGCCGCTGCGCACGAAGGACAGCGCGATGATGTCCACGCCGGTGCGCAGGGCCCAGCGCAGGTCGTCGATGTCCTTGGTGGACAGGGCGGGCACCGAGACGGAGACGCCCGGGAGATTCAGGCCCTTGTGGTCGGAGACGAGCCCGCCCTCGATGACGCGGGTGCGCACGCGCGGGCCGTCCACGGCGATGACTTCGAGCGCGACGCGGCCGTCGTCGACGAGGATGCGTTCACCGGGGGCGACATCGGCGGCGAGTCCGGCATAGGTGGTCCCGCAGTGGTTCTGGTCGCCGGTGACATCTTCGGTGGTAATGGTGAATTCGTCCCCGTCCTCCAGGAGAACCGGGCCCTCGCGGAAGGCGCCGAGCCGGATCTTGGGTCCCTGGAGGTCGGCCAGAATTCCGATGCTGCGGCCCTTTTCCTGCGCGGCACGGCGCACGCGCTGGTACCGGAGTTCGTGCTCGCGGTGGGCGCCGTGGCTGAGGTTGAGACGGGCTACGTCCACTCCCGCCTCGACGAGCGCGACGATGCGCTCATATGAGTCAGTGGCAGGCCCAAGTGTGCAGACGATTTTGGCTCGGCGCATGGGCCAACCATATGAGTTACCAGCCAGTAGAGAGCTATCTGGAAGTAACTACTCAACGGCCGGGATTTAACGAGAGCCCGACAACTTTCAAAATGAGCGGGTAACCGCTCTTTTGAGCTTTTTAAGCGCCGCCTTATCGAGAGGTAATGTGCCCGACCTCTTCCGTGACGAAACGTTGTTCCACCACCGCGCGCGCTCCGGTGGGACGGAGACCGAACGTGGTGAATGCCGTGCGCTCCGGAAGCGGGTAGCGCTCCTCACCGGTGAGGGAGTTGAGGATGGTGGCGCTGCGGTGCGCCACCAGGCCGAGGTCGGGGGCGCCGATGCCGTGCGTGTGGCGCTCGGCGTTCTGGACGTAGACGGTCCCGCTGACGGCGGGGGCGAGGTCCAGGCGGTAGTGGGCGTCCACCCGGGGGCGGCCGGACTCGTCCCGCCGGATGACGGGGTCCAGCGCGGTGAGCAGCGGGTCCAGGGGGCGTTCGCGGTAGCCGGTGGCCAGCACGAGGGCGCCGGTGTTCAGCCGGGAGCGGCCGCCCTGTTCGGCGTGGTCGAGGTGCAGCTCGAACTGGTGGGTGCCCATGCGGCCCGCGGTGCGCACGGTGACGCCGGGGGTGAGGACGGCGTCCGGCCACGCGCCGCCGAGGCTGCGGCGGTAGAGCTCGTCGTGGATGGCGGCGAGCGTGCCGTGGTCGATGGCCTTGTACAACTGCCACTGCTTCGCGAGGAGTTCGTCGCGGACCGGCTCGGCCAGGGCGTGGAAGTAGCGGGTGTAGTCGGGGGTGAAGTGCTCCAGGCCGAGCTTGCTGTATTCCATGGGGGCGAACGCCGGGGAGCGGGTCAGCCAGGCCAGCCGCTCGGCGCCGACCGGGCGGGCGCGCAGCAGGTCGAGGAAGATCTCGGCGCCGGACTGGCCGGAGCCGATGACGGTGATGTGGTCGGCGGCCAGCAGGCGTTCGCGGTGGTCGAGGTAGTCGGCGGAGTGGACGACGGGCGCGGTGGCGGTCTCGGTGAGCGGGCGCAGTGCCTCGGGGATGTGCGGCTCGGTGCCGATGCCGAGAACGAGGTTGCGGGCGTGGGCCCGGCCGACCCCCGTCGCCTCGCCGTCCTCGTCGAGACGGGTGAAGTCGATGTCGAAGACGGCGTGTTCGGCGTTCCAGCGGATGGCCTCGACGTGGTGGTGGAAGTGCAGGCCGGGGAGGCGTTCGCTGACCCAGCGGCAGTACGCGTCGTACTCGGCGCGGGGGCTGTGGAAGCGTTCGGCGAAGTAGAAGGGAAAGAGGCGCTGTTGATGGCGCAGGTAGTTGAGGAAGCTGTAGTCGCTGGTGGGGTCGACAAGCGTCACGAGGTCGGCGAGGAACGGGACTTGGAGCGTGGTGCCCTCGATGAGGAGCCCGGGATGCCAGTGGAAGCCCGGGCGTCGCTCGTACCAGGCGGTGGCCAGGCCGGGCAGCGGGTGGGCGAGGGCGGCGAGGGAGAGGTTGGCGGGGCCGATGCCGATGCCGGCGAGGTCGAGGGGACGGCTGGGCTCGGCGTGGGTCACGGCTGGTCACCCTTCGGTCGGGGCGGACTGAGGTCGAGAACGAGCTTGCGCAGGGCGGCGAGATCGCCGGGCTGGACATGGGGGTTGAGCAGGGTGGCCTTGAGCCACAGGGTGTCGCGGCCGTCAGCGCCCCGGGCGCGGGCGCGGCCGAGGACGGCGCGGCCCTCGGTGAGCAGGCGGCGGCGGATGTCGGCCACCTCCTCGTCGGTGGCGTCGGCGGGGCGGAAGAGAACGGTGCTGATGGTGGGGCGGGAGTGCAGGGAGAGCCGGGGCTCGGCCTCGATGAGCGCGGCCAGTTCGGCGGCGGCGGCGCAGGTGGCGTCGACGAGGGCGGCCAGCCCTGTGGTGCCGAGCGCGCGTAACGTCACGGCGATCTTGAGGATGTCGGGGCGGCGGGTGGTGCGCGGCGAGCGGCCGAGGAGGTCGGGCAGGCCGGCCTCGGTGTCGTCCTCGGCGTTGAGGTAGTCGGCGCGCTGGCCGAGCGGGGCGAGGGTGGCGGTCTCGGGAACAGTGAGCAGGCCGGCGGCGACCGGCTGCCAGCCCAGCTTGTGCAGGTCGAGGGTGACGCTGTCGGCGCGGTCCAGGCCGGTGAGCTTGGCGCGGTGGGCGGCGCTGAACAGGAGCGGGCCGCCGTAGGCGGCGTCGATGTGCAGGGCGGTGGGCCGGTGGTCGCGGTGGGCGGCGACGGTGTCGGCGAGTGCGGGCAGCGGGTCGATCGCACCGGCGTCGGTGGTGCCGGCGGTGCCCACGACGAGGGCGGGGGCGGGTGCCGCGGTGGTGCAGCGCAGGGCGTCCAGGCCGGCCAGGGCGTCGGCGACGGCGGCCGGGTCGAGGATCCCGCGCGGGGTGGGCAGCACGGTGGGGGCGGGCAGGCCGAGGAGCCAGGCGGCGCGGTGCACGCTGTGGTGGGCGTTGGCGCCGCAGATGATCCGCAGCGCGGGGCCGAGGCGTTCGCGGGCGAGGAGCAGGCCGAGGAGGTTGGCCTCGGTGCCGCCGCTGGTGACCAGTGCGTCGGGGGCCGGGCCCTCCGGGTGGACCAGCTCGGCCAGCGCGGAGGTGAGGTGACGTTCCAGCGCGGAGGCGGCCGGGGCCTGGTCCCAGGAGTCCAGGGACGGGTTGAGGGCGGCGGCGGCGAGGTCGGCCGCGGCGGCGACGGCCAGCGGGGGGCAGTGCAGATGGGCGGCGCAGTGCGGGTCGGCGGGGTCGGCGGCGCCCTCGGCAAGGGCGCCGACCAGGGAGTGCAGGGCGTCGTGCGCGCCGGTCCCGTGCGCGGGGAGCGCGGGCCCGCAGCGCTCCAGGAGGCGGCGGGTCACGGCCTCGGGACCGCCGGCCGGGAGCGGGCCGCAGCGGGCGGCGGCCCCCTCGGCGAGGGCGGTGAGGACGGTGTCCAGCAGGGGGCGCAGGGCGCGCGGGCCCGCGGCTCCGCCGGCGAGAAGGGTGGGATCGGGCAGCAGGGGCGGCGCGGGCATGGGCTCCCTCTCAGGCGTGGCGGCGGCGTGGCGGTGCCGTGACTGGGACGGGGCTCAACGTACGCGCGTACCGGGTGGCCGGTCCGGCGGATGTGCGGCGTTCCCTCGAAGGGGTTAACGGGGCGCGCGGCTCGGGCGTCCGCCGGGGCTGCCCCGGACCGTTTCGCGCTCCAACGGCCCCCTGGGGAAAGGCGAGTTGGGAGCGGGTCAGGGCCGGCCGTGACCGGTGGCCGCCGGGTGGCTCTCGCGGGCGTCAAGGAGTTCGTCGAAGTGCTCGGCGGCCCAGGCGCACATGACGTTCATCGGTTCGAGGAAGCCGCGGCCCAGCGCGGTGAGTTCGTAGGTGACGTGCGGGGTGGGGCCGGGGTGGACCGTGCGGCTGATCGGTAACCGGGGCCCCGGCTACGGTCCGGCCCAGGAGGTAGACGGATGAGCGAGATCGTGGTGTTCGGAGCGGGCGGCCGGGCGGGCCGGCAGGCGGTGGCGGAGGCGCGGCGGCGCGGGCACGCGGTGACGGCCGTGGTCCGGGACCCGGCCGCCTACGGCGGGCGATCGACGCGCCCCGCCATCGCGGGACGCATCTGGCGATCACCGTCGGCCGGCCCTGACCGGCGGCCCCGCGTCCGGGGCCGCCGCGGACGTCAGGACCAGCGTTCGCGGACGCGCAACGCCCGGCGCAGGTCGTCGAGTTGGTCATCGAGGCCGCGGCGCAGCGCCGGGATGGGGGCCCGGTCGCGAAGGGCCTCCTCGCCGAGGCGGAGGGTGTTCTCGTCGATGAAGCCGCGCGGGAAGGCGAAGCGCGCGGCGACGGTGGCCAGGGCGTGGCCGCGGCGGTCCGCCAGCTCCGTCGCGGCGGGGAAGTAGCGTGCCACGTAGGGGGCGAGCATGCCGCTCTGCTCGGGGTGCCAGAAGCCCTCGGCGGTGGCGCGGAACAGGTAGTTGGAGAGCCGGTCGGCCGGGTCGAACATGGCCTCCCAGGCGACCCGCTTGGCCTCGGCGTCGGGGAGCGCGGCCCGGCAGCGGGCGGCGCCCTCCTCGCCGATGGCGGTGGGGTCGCGTTCCGCCTCGGCGCCGATCTCGGACCCGTCGGTGGCGCCGAGGACGGCGAGGCGGTGCAGGAGCTGCCAGCGAAGCTCGGGGTCGAGCGCCGGACCGCCGGGCACGGTGCCGGCCTCCCACCAACTGCGCGCCTCACCGGCGTCGGTGACGGCGCCGATGGCGACGCGGGCGGCGATCAGGCGCCGGGTGGGGTCGGTGACGTCGGGGCCGAGGAGGCGGTGGGCCAGGGCGGACAGCGTCTCCAGGGCGGCGGTGCGGCGGCCGGGCGGCAGGTAGCGGTCGGCGATCTGGCCGTGGGCGAAGGCGAGGACGCTCTCCAGGATGGCGGTGGCCGGCTCGTCGGGCAGATGGCGGGCGACGGCGTCGAGGTAGGCGCCCGGGTCGAGTTCGCCGTCGCGGACCATGTCGCGGGCCGCGTTCCACACGACGGTGCGGGTCAGGGCGTCGGGGAGGGCGCCGAGGCTCGCCTGCGCGGCGGTCCAGGAGGGCGCGTCCAGACGGACCTTGGCGTAGGTGAGGTCGCCGTCGTTGACGACGAGCAGGCCGGGGCGGGCGCCGGGGAACTCGTGGGTGGTGGTGCCCTCCTCGGCCGCCAGCTCGATCTCGTGGCTCGCGCGCGGCGTGCCGTCGGCGTCGTAGGCGCCCACCCGCAGCCGGTGCGGCCGGCCGCCGGTGTGGGTCAGGCGCAGCCGCCAGTGGCTGTCGTCGGCCGTGACCTCGGGGGTGAGGGTGTCGGGTCCGCTGGTGCGCAGCCAGGCGTCGGCCCAGTCGGGGACGGGGCGGCCGGAGGCGTGGGCCATGGAGTCGATGAAGTCGGCGAGGGTCGCGTTGCCGAAGCGGTGGCGGGCGAAGTGCTCGTTGATGCCGGCCAGGAAGGTGTCCTCGCCGAGCCAGGTGACGAGCTGGCGCAGGGCGGCGGCGCCCTTGGCGTAGGAGATGCCGTCGAAGTTGACCCAGGCGGAGGCCGTGTCGGGGACGGCGTCGGGGGCGGGCGCGACGGGGTGGGTGGAGGGCCGCTGGTCGGCGTCGTAGCCCCACGGCTTGCGGTTGGCGCAGAACTCGGTCCAGGGCCGGTGGGCGGTGGCCTCGGTGAGGACCTGGTAGCCCATGTACTCGGCGAACGACTCGTTGAGCCAGGTGTCGTCCCACCAGCGGAGGGTGACCAGGTCGCCGAACCACATGTGCGCCATCTCGTGGGCGATGACGACGCCGCGCAGCTCGCGCTGCGAGTCGGTGACGGCCGACCGGTAGATGTACTCGTCGCGGAGGGTGACCAGGCCGGGGTTCTCCATGGCGCCGGGGTTGAACTCGGGGACGAACACCTGGTCGTAGGAGTCGAACGGGTAGGGCTCGTCGAACAGTTCGTGGAAGCGGTCGAAGCAGCGCCGCGTGATGTCGAGGATCTCCTCGGCGTCCTTGTCGAGGTGCTCGGCGAGGGAGCGCCGCACATGGATGCCGAACGGCAGACCGGCGTGCTCGGTGGTCACGGAGTGGTAGGGCCCGGCGACGACGGCCATCAGATAGGTGCTGATGAGCGGGGTGGTGGCGCAGCGCCGACGGCCGGGCTCGCCGGGGACGCGGGTGGCGACGCCGTTGCCGAGGACCGTCCAGTCCTCGGGGGCGGTGACGGTGACGTCGAAGACGGCCTTGAGGTCGGGCTGGTCGAAGGCGGCGAAGACGAGGGGCCCCTCGGTCATGCAGCACATGCTGTAGAGGTAGGTGAGCCCGTCGGCCGGGTCGGTGAAACGGTGCATGCCCTCGCCGGTGCGCGAGTACGGCATGTCGGCCCGGACGGTCAGCTCGTGCTCGCCGGCGGTGAGCGCGAGGGGCAGCCGCCCGTCGGCGAGGGTGGCCGGGTCGAGGTCGCGGCCGTCGAGGGTGGCGCCGTGCAGGGTGGTGGGCCGTACCTCGACGAAGGTGTCACCGGCGTGACGCGCGGTGAAGCGGATGGTGGTGACGGAGGCGAACGTCTCCTCGCCGCGGGTGACGTCGAGGTCGATGGCGTAGTGCTGGACGTCCAGCAGCCGGGCGCGTTCTTCCGCTTCGATGCGTGTCAGTGTGGCCATGGGGCCCATGGTGCCGCAGCGCGGGCTGTCGGCGCACGTCAGTTGGGGTGGCCCGCGCGCTCACGCCCGCCCGGCCGGGCCCCCGTTCGCCAGCGTCTCGTGGTGGCGGATGACCTCGGCGATGATGAAGTTGAGCAGCTTCTCGGCGAACGCGGGGTCGAGCTTGGCGCTCTCGGCGAGCTGGCGCAGCCGGGCGATCTGGCGCGCCTCGCGGGCGGGGTCGGCGGCCGGGAGGCGGTGGTCGGCCTTCAGGCGGCCGACGCGCTGGGTGGCCTTGAAGCGCTCGGCGAGGATGTGGACGATCGCGGCGTCGATGTTGTCGATGCTGTCGCGCAGCCGCGCCAGCTCGGCGCGCACGTCCTCGTCGAGCTCGTCGAACCCGCTGGGGTTCTTCCCGGTGCCGCTGTTCATGGAGCCCACCCTATGCTGCGCGGTCAGCGGATCGCCCCGGCGGCCAGCCCGCCGGCCAGGCGGCGCTGGACGAGCACGAAGAAGATCAGCACCGGCAGGGTGATGAGGGTGGAGCCGGCCATGACGGCGCCCCAGTCGGTGCTGTACTGGCCGAAGAAGCGGTGCAGGCCGACGGCGGCGGTGTACTTGCTGTCGTCCTGCATGAAGACGAACGCGAAGATGAACTCGTTCCAGGCGACGATGAACGCGAAGATGCTCGTCGCGACCAGGCCGGGGGCGACCAGCGGCAGCAGGATCGTGCGGAACATCCGCCACCAGCCGCAGCCGTCGAGGTAGGCGGCCTCCTCGATCTCCTTGGGCACGGCGGCGACGAAGCCGCGCAGCGTCCAGACCGCGAACGGCAGCGAGAACGCCAGATAGACGACGGTCAGCCCGAGCAGGCTGTTGAGCAGCTCCAGGTCGCGCATCTGGAGGAAGAGCGGGATGACCAGCGCCTCCAGCGGCACCATCTGCACGACGAGGATCATCACCAGCACCTGGCCGCGCATGCGGAAGTGGAAACGGGCCACGGCGATCGCCGCGAACAGCGCGAGCAGCCCCGAGGCCAGCACGGTGCCCAGGCCCACCAGCGCGGAGTTGGCCAGGTAGCGGGTGAACTCGCCGTCGTCCAGGACGAACCGGAAGTTGTCCAGGCCGAACCCGGTGGGCAGTACGTCCGATCCGCGGTGGTCGGCGCCGGGGTCAAACGCGGAGGAGATCATCCAGTAGACGGGGAAGAGCGTGAAGACCAGCAGCGCCGTCACGGCCGCCGCGGTGCCGATCCGGCCGGCGAGAGAGGTGCGGCGGCTCACGGTTCGTCCTTCTCCTTGGACAGCGCGCGGACGTAGATCACGGTGATGGCCAGCAGCAGCAGGGTGAGGAGCACGGCGATGGCCGAGCCCATGCCGTACTGGTTCCTGGCGAACGACTGGGTGTAGGACCAGACGCCGAGGTTGAGGACGTCCGGGTTGGACCCGGCGCCGCCCGGCATCAGGTAGATCTGGGCGAAGACCTTGAAGTCCCAGATGGTCGACAGGATGGTGACGACCATGAACACCGGCCTGATCGTCGGCACGGTGATCCGCCAGAACCGCTGCCAGGCGCCGGCGCCGTCCACCAGCGCGGCCTCCGGCAGCTCCCTGGGGATGGTCAGCAGCGCCGCGTAGACGGTGATGGCCACGAACGGGAAGCCGTGGTGGACGACGTTCAGCGTGGCGATGGCGTAGAACGACCAGCGGTCGGTGAACCAGTTCGTCTCGCGCGGCTCGATCATGCCCAGGCCGTCGAGGCCGCCGCTGACGACGCCGTCGAGCGGGTCGAAGATCCAGATCCACACATAGGTGCCGGTCACCGCGGGCATCGCCCAGGCCATCATGATCACGGTGGAGCAGATGAACCGCCAGGTGCGGCCGAGGCGTTGCAGCAGGAGCGCGACCAGGGTGCCGACGACGACGGTGAGGACGACGCAGGTGAGCGCGAACACCACCGTGTTGGGCAGCACGGTGGTCCACAGGAACGAATCCCCCAGGATCTCCCGGTAGTTGTCGAGACCTGTGTAGTTGCTCTCCCCCGTGTTGATCTGGCGCAGCCCGTAGTCCTGGAACGACAGCAGCACCACGCGCACCAGCGGCCAGAACAGCAGCAGCGCCAGGACGGCGAGGGCGGGGGCGAGCAGCAGCCAGGGGTGCAGTGCCCTGCGGACCCGTGCCGCGCGCCGGGAGGCGCGCGCGGCACGGATCTTCACGGGTCGGTCAGCCGCCAAAGGTCTCATCCATGGCCGCGGCGGCGTCGTCGGCGGCGTCCTGCGGTGACTGGTCGCCGGACAGGATCGACTGGAGCATGCCCTGCACGACCTGCTCGCCCTGGACGGCGCCGTACAGTTCGGTCACCGGAAGGCTCGCGCCGGCCTCCAGCATCTGCTGGGCGAACGGGGCGACGAGCGGGTCGTCCTGCTGCTGGACCTCCTCCAGCAGCGACTGCTGGCCGGGGAAGTAGCCGGACTGCTCGGCCCAGGCGGCGGCGTGCTCGCCGGTGGACATCATCTTGATGAGTTCCCAGGCGAGTTCGGGCTCGTCGCTGTTGAAGTCGCCGAGCAGGGAGCCGCCGACGAACGAGGGGCTGAACCCGGACTCCTGGCCCGGGATGGGCACCACGCCTATGCGGTCGGCCCAGGACGGGTCCTCGGCGACCAGGGTGTTGACCGTCCAGTTGCCGTTGATGACCATGGCGGCCTCGCCGTTCTGGAAGCTCTCCAACTGGTCGGTCTCCAGCCAGGTCTCGGCCGCCGCGACGGACAGGCCGTCCTCGGTGGCCAGCGACGTGTAGAACTCGATGCCCGCCACGGCTACCGGGGAGTTGATGGTGGACCGCCACTGGTCCCCGTCCTGCTCGGCGATCTCGCCGCCGGCGCCCCAGACGAACGGGTACAGGCCGTACTCGCTGCCGCCGCTGACCGGGAACGGGATCATCTCCGGCTCCAGCTCGCGCAGTTGGAGGGCGACGTCGCGCAACTCCTCCCAGGTGGTGGGCGGCTGGAGGTTGTGCTCGGCGAAGACGTCGGAGCGGTACATCAGGGACCGGATGCCGGCGTACCAGGGCATGCCGTAGACGGCGCCGTCCACGGTGGCGGCCTCGTAGAGGCCGGGCACCAGGTCGTCGCCGAGGCCGTCGCCCTCGATGTTCTCCGACAGGTCGGCCAGCGCGCCGGCCGCGCCGAACTCGGGCGCCCACGTGGTGCCGATCTCGGCGACGTCGGGCAGCTCGCCGCCGGCCATCGCGGTGGTGAACCGGTCGTGGGCGTCGGCCCACTGGATGAACTGGACGTCGAGGGTGGCGCCGGTCTGCTCGGTGAACGCCGCCTTCAGGTCCTCGACATAGGGCTCGGCGTCGGGGTTGGTGCCCTCCATGATCCAGACCTCAAGGGTCGGGCCGTCCCCGGCGTTGTCACCGTCGTCGCCGCCGCCGTCGTCGCCGCAGGCCGTGAGCAGGCCCAGGGAGAGCACGGCGGCACCGGCGGTCAGGCGCCTGGCCAGCGAATGGGGGCCGTGCCCCCGGGGTGAGTGCCGCATGACCGGTCCTCCCGTAAGAGCTCCATGGATCATCGAGCCGGACTGAGCGTTGATTGTGACAGCGCGGAGTTGGCCGAGCCAGATCTTCACATCACGGAACGGCACCGTTTGTGGCCTGGACCACTGGCGGTTGGGGAGGGGTGAACGGGGCGGCGGGGGCTGGCCGTTGGCCGTAGGCCCTGTCCAGCCGATCTTCCCGGGCCCGCGACTCCCCCAGACTTCGTCCGGGAGGTACCCCCAGCACGCGCTCTCGCTGCTCCCCCAGACTCCGTCCGGGAGGTGCCCCCAGCCGAATCGCGCGAGTACGTCCCCCAGCTAACTCCCCCAGCTAACGCTAAGAGGTACCCCCAGGGAGGTGCCCCCATTCGTACGAGCTGCGATCCGGCGCCTTGCGATCGCACGCACCTGGGGGTACCTCCCAGGCCCCCAAGGGCCTGGGGGAGCCGCAGGCTGATCCGACAAGACCGACCGGACAGGACCTAGCCGGACATGACGAGGCGCCCGCTCTCGGTCGGGGAGAGGCGGGCGCCGCGCCATGTCCGTACGCCGTTGTACGGAACGGATGGGGGCCGGGTCAGACCGCGAGCGCGCGGTCGGTCGGCCGGATCGGGTAGGGCAGGGTGCTCTCGCCGGTCAGGTAGCGGTCCACGCCGCGCGCCGCGGCGCGGCCCTCGGCGATGGCCCAGACGATCAGCGACTGGCCACGCCCGGCGTCGCCGGCCACGAACACGCCGTCGACGTTGGTGGCGTACTCGGCGTCGCGGGCGATGTTGCCGCGGGCGTCCAGTTCCAGGCCGAACTGCCGCACCAGGCCGTTCTCCTGGTCGGTGCCCGTGAAGCCCATGGCGAGGGTGACCAGTTGGGCCGGGATGCGCCGCTCCGTGCCGGGCTTCGGCGTCAGCTTGCCGTCGACGAACTCGACCTCGACCAGGTGCAGCCACTGGACGTTGCCGTCCTCGTCGCCCTCGAAGTGGGTGGTGGAGACGGAGTAGACCCGCTCACCGCCCTCCTCGTGCGCGGAGGTGACCTTGTAGGTCATCGGGAACGTGGGCCACGGCTGGTGCGCGGGCCGGTCGTCGGACGGCCGCGGCATGATCTCCAACTGGGTGACGGACAGCGCGCCCTGCCGGTGGGCGGTGCCCACGCAGTCGGCGCCGGTGTCGCCGCCGCCGATGACCACGACGTGCTTGCCCTCGGCAGAGATCGGCGAGGTGACGAGGTCGCCCTCCTGCACCTTGTTGGCCAGCGGCAGGTACTCCATGGCCTGGTGCACGCCGTTCAGCTCGCGGCCCGGCACCGGCAGGTCGCGCGCGGTGGTGGCCCCGGCCGCGATGACGACCGCGTCGTACCGCTTGCGAAGCTGCTCGGCGTCGATGTCGCGGCCGATCTCCACGCCCGTGCGGAACTTGGTGCCCTCCGCGCGCATCTGCTCGATGCGCCGGTTGACGTGCCGCTTCTCCATCTTGAACTCGGGGATTCCATACCGCAGGAGCCCGCCGATGCGGTCGGCGCGCTCGTACACGGCCACGGTGTGCCCGGCCCGGGTGAGCTGCTGCGCGGCGGCGAGCCCGGCCGGGCCGGAGCCGATGACGGCCACGGTCTTGCCGGACAGCCGCTGCGGCGGCTGCGGGGTGACGACGCCGGCGTCCCACGCCTTGTCGATGATGGTGACCTCGACGTTCTTGATGGTCACCGGCGGCCGGTTGATGCCGAGCACGCAGGCCGACTCGCAGGGCGCCGGGCACAGCCGCCCGGTGAACTCCGGGAAGTTGTTCGTGGCGTGCAGCCGCTCGCTGGCCGCCGCCCAGTCACCGCGGTAGGCGTAGTCGTTCCACTCGGGGATCAGGTTCCCCAGCGGACAGCCGTTGTGGCAGAACGGCACACCGCAGTCCATGCAGCGGCCGGCCTGCTTGCTGATGATCGGCAGCAGGGAACCGGGAACGTAGACCTCGTTCCAGTCCCTGAGCCGCGCCTCGACGGGGCGGGTGCGCGCGACCTCGCGATCGGTGGACAGAAAGCCCTTCGGGTCAGCCATGGGTCGCCGCCTCCATCATCTTCTCGTGGGTCTCGGACTCGGAGAGTCCGGCCCGCTCGGCGGCGTCCTTGGCGGCGAGCACGGCCTTGTAGGTAGTGGGCATGATCTTGCTGAAGCGGGCCAGCGACGCGTCCCAGTTCTTCAGGAGCTCATCGGCGACCGTCGAACCGGTCTCCTCGGCATGGCGGCGCACCACCTCGTGCAGCCACCCGCGGTCGGCCTCGGTCAGTTCCTCAACGGCGACAAAGCCGAGGTTGACGTTGGCGGGGTCAAGATCGATCACATAGGCGATACCGCCGGACATGCCGGCCGCGAAGTTCCGGCCCGTCGCGCCGAGCACCACGGCCCGGCCGCCGGTCATGTACTCGCAGCCGTGGTCGCCCACGCCCTCGGCGACGACCGTGGCACCGGAGTTGCGGACGCAGAAGCGCTCGCCGACCCGGCCGCGCAGGAAGATCTCCCCGCCGGTCGCGCCGTAGGCGATCGTGTTGCCCGCGATCGTGGAGTACTCCGGCAGGTGGTCGGCGCCCCGGTCCGGGCGGACGATCAGCCGGCCGCCGGACAGGCCCTTGCCGACGTAGTCGTTGGCGTCGCCCTCCAGCCGCAGCGTGACGCCGCGCGGCACGAACGCGCCGAACGACTGCCCCGCGGAACCGGTGAAGGTGATGTCGATGGTGTCCTCGGGCAGCCCGGCGCCGCCGAACCGCTTGGTCACCTCGTGGCCCAGCATGGTGCCGACCGTGCGGTTGATGTTGCGGATGGCGACCTGCGCGCGGACCGGCTGGGCGGCCTCGGCGCTCTCGGCGGACAGCGCGTCGGCCGACAGCTTGATCAGGTCGTTGTCCAGCGCCTTGCCCAGACCGTGGTCCTGCTCGGTGGTCCGGTGCCGGGCCGCGTCCTCGGGCAGCTCGGGCACGTACAGCAGCGGGGCCAGGTCCAGGCCCTGCGCCTTCCAGTGGTCCACGGCCCGGGAGACGTCCAGCAGTTCGGCGTGGCCGACGGCCTCCTCCACGGTGCGGAAGCCCAGCTCGGCCAGCAGCTCGCGGACCTCCTCCGCGATGAACTCGAAGAAGTTCACCACGAACTCCGGCTTGCCGGTGAATCGTTCCCTCAGCACCGGGTTCTGGGTGGCGATGCCGACCGGGCAGGTGTCCAGGTGGCACACTCGCATCAGCACACAGCCGGAGACGACCAGCGGCGCGGTGGCGAAGCCGAACTCCTCGGCACCCAGCAGGGCCGCGATCAGCACATCGCGCCCGGTCTTGAGCTGGCCGTCGGTCTGCACGACGATCCGGTCGCGCAGCCCGTTGAGCAGCAGCGTCTGCTGCGTCTCGGCCAGGCCCAGCTCCCAGGGGCCGCCCGCGTGCTTGAGCGAGGTCAGCGGGGAGGCACCGGTGCCGCCGTCGTGGCCGGAGATCAGCACCACGTCGGCGTGCGCCTTCGACACACCGGTAGCGACGGTGCCCACGCCGACCTCGGAGACCAGCTTCACGTGGATGCGGGCCGCGGGGTTCGCGTTCTTCAGATCGTGGATGAGCTGCGCCAGGTCCTCGATCGAGTAGATGTCGTGGTGCGGCGGCGGCGAGATCAGGCCGACGCCCGGCGTGGAGTGCCGGGTCCTGGCGACCCACGGGTAGACCTTGTGGCCCGGGAGCTGGCCGCCCTCGCCGGGCTTGGCGCCCTGGGCCATCTTGATCTGGATGTCGTCGGCGTTCACCAGGTACTCGCTGGTCACCCCGAAGCGGCCGGAGGCGACCTGCTTGATGGCGCTGCGCCGGCGCGGGTCGGTCAGCCGCTCGGAGTCCTCGCCGCCCTCGCCCGTGTTGGACTTGGCGCCGAGCTGGTTCATCGCGATGGCCAGCGTCTCGTGCGCCTCCTGCGAAATGGAGCCGTAGCTCATCGCGCCGGTGGAGAACCGCTTGACGATCTCGCTGACCGGCTCGACCTCCTCGATCGGCACCGGCGGACGCGCGCCCTCCTTGAGCCGGAACAGCCCGCGCAGCGTCATCAGCCGCTCGGCCTGCTCGTTCACCCGCTGGGTGTACTGGCGGAAGACGTCGTAACGCCGCTCGCGCGTCGAGTGCTGCAGGCGGAACACCGTCTCCGGGTCGAACAGGTGCGGCTCGCCCTCGCGCCGCCACTGGTACTCGCCGCCGATCTCCAGGTCCCGGTGCGCCGGGGCCACGCCGGACGCCGGGTACGCCTTGGCGTGCCGGGCCGCCACCTCGCGGGCGACGACGTCGATGCCGGCGCCGCCGATCTTGGTGGTGGTGCCGTGGAAGTACGTGTCGACGAACGCCTGGTCCAGGCCGACGGCCTCGAAGACCTGCGCGCCGCGGTAGGACGCGACGGTGGAGATGCCCATCTTGGACATCACCTTCAGCACGCCCTTGCCGAGTGCCTTGATCAGGTTGCGGATGGCGGTGGGGCCGTCCACGCCGGGCAGGTAGGTGCCGCGGGCGACCAGGTCCTCCACCGACTCCATGGCCAGGTACGGGTTGACCGCGGCGGCGCCGTAGCCGATCAGCAGCGCCACGTGGTGCACCTCGCGCACGTCGCCGGCCTCGACCAGCAGGCCCACCTGGGTGCGCTGCTTGGTGCGGATGAGGTGGTGGTGCACCGCGGAGGTCAGCAGCAGCGAGGGGATGGGGGCGTGCTCGGCGTCCGAGTGCCGGTCGGAGAGCAGGATGATGCGGGCGCCGTCGGCGATGGCGGCGTCGGCCTCGGCGCAGATCTCCGCGAGCCGGTTGGCCAGCTCCTGACCGCCGCCGGCCACCCGGTACAGGCCGGAGAGCGTGGCGGAGGCAAAGCCGGGCAGGTCGCCGTCGGCGTTGATGTGCACGAGCTTGGCCAGCTCGTCGTTGTCGATCACCGGGAACGGCAGCGTCACGCTGCGACAGGAGGCCGCGTTCGGCTCCAGCAGGTTGCCCTGGGGGCCGAGCGAGGACAGCAGCGAGGTGACGAGCTCCTCGCGGATGGCGTCCAGCGGCGGGTTGGTGACCTGCGCGAAGAGCTGGGTGAAGTAGTCGAAGAGCAGCCGCGGCCGGTCGGAGAGCGCGGCGATGGGCGTGTCGGTGCCCATGGAGCCGATCGGCTCGGCGCCGGACTTGGCCATCGGGGTGAGCAGGACCCGCAGCTCCTCCTCGGTGCAGCCGAAGGTCTGCTGGCGGCGGGTGACCGACGCGTGGGTGTGCACGACGTGCTCGCGCTCGGGCAGGTCGGCCAGCTCGATGAGGCCGGCCTCCAGCCACTCGGCGTAGGGGTGCTCGGCGGCGAGCTCCGCCTTGATCTCGTCGTCCTCGATGATGCGGTGCTCGGCGGTGTCCACCAGGAACATCCGGCCGGGCTGGAGGCGGCCCTTGCGGACCACGCGCGCCGGGTCGATGTCCAGGACGCCGACCTCGGAGGACAGCACGACCAGCCCGTCGTCGGTCACCCAGTAACGGCCCGGGCGCAGACCGTTGCGGTCCAGGACCGCGCCGACCTGCGTGCCGTCGGTGAACGTGACACAGGCGGGCCCGTCCCAGGGCTCCATGATCGTGGAGTGGAACTGGTAGAACGCGCGGCGGGCCGGGTCCATCGACTCGTGGTTCTCCCACGCCTCCGGGACCATCATCAGCACCGCGTGCGGCAGCGAACGGCCGCCCAGGTGCAGCAGCTCCAGCACCTCGTCGAAGGTGGCCGAGTCCGACGCCTCCGGGGTGCAGATCGGGAACAGCCGCTCCAGCCGGTCACTGCCGCCCGCGCCGAACAGGTCGCTGGAGAGCTGCGACTCGCGGGCGCGCATCCAGTTGCGGTTGCCCTGGACGGTGTTGATCTCGCCGTTGTGGGCGACGAAGCGGTAGGGGTGGGCCAGCGGCCAGCTCGGGAAGGTGTTCGTGGAGAACCGCGAGTGGACCAGGGCGATGGCGCTGGCCAGCCGGCGGTCGGACAGGTCGGGGAAGAACGGCTCGAGCTGCCCGGTGGTGAGCATGCCCTTGTAGACGAGGGTCCGGGCGGACAGCGACGGGAAGTAGACCCCGGCCTCGCGCTCGGCGCGCTTGCGCAGCACGAAGACGGCGCGGTCGAGGGCCAGCCCGGTCTTCTCGCCGGCCACGTCGCTGACGAAGAGCTGCCGGAAGGCGGGCATCGTCTCGCGGGCCGCCGCGCCCAGCAGCTCGGGCGCCACGGGCACCTCGCGCCAGCCGAGAACGGTCAGCTCCTCCTCCGCCGCGATGGCCGCGATGCGCGACATGGCGGAGGCGGCCGCGTCGGCGCCGGTCGGCAGGAAGGCCATGCCGACGGCGTAGGCGCCGGCCTCGGGCAGAGCGAACGAGACGCTCTCCCGCAGGAAGGCGTCGGGGACCTGGAGCAGGATGCCGGCTCCGTCGCCGGTGTCCGGGTCCGAGCCGGTTGCCCCGCGGTGTTCGAGGTTCCGGAGCACGGTGAGCGCCTGGTCGACCAGCTCATGGCTGGCTTCGCCGGTGAGGGTGGCGACAAAGCCGACACCGCACGCGTCATGCTCGTGGCGCGGGTCGTACATCCCCTGCTTGACCGGGTGTGACGCAGAACGCATCGGCTCTCCCGTCGTCGTCTTGGTCTGTGGTGATTCCGAGGGACGACGCTGGCCCTGGCGTATACGTTAAATTTTCGTGCAGGTTACACGATGACCCGGTTCCCGGGAAGCGGATACGAGTGTCCACGATGCGGACTTCGACCCGCGAGGCGGTGCCGGAGATGGTGGGTATGGCCAGACAAATTCCTGGACCGGCGTCGGCGCCGGTGGTGGCTGGCCACGATGCACATGCCCGCCGACAACGAACTGAAACCCTTCGGAAACAATGCTCACCCTGAAGCGTCCGAAGACGACATAGCGTTGCCGTCCGCTGTTCAGGCGAGTGCGGTACCGAACAGCGAACCCACCCCGTAGGTGATGCCGGCCGCCGCCGCGCCGAGCACGAGCTGGCGCAGCCCGCTGAACCACCACGGCCTGGCCGTGACCCGCGCGACGACCGCGCCGCACAGGAACAGACCCAGCAGGGCGAGCAGCACCGCCGGCCACAGCGCCGTGGCACCCAGCAGGTAGGGCAGCAGGGGCAGCAGTGCCCCCACGCCGAAGGACCCGAACGAGGAGAGGGCGGCCACCGTCGGCGAGGGCAGATCGTCCGGTCCCATGCCCAGCTCCTCCCGGGCGTGGATCTCCAGCGCCTGCTCGGGATCGACGGACAACTGCCGCGCCACCTCCCGGGCGAGCGCCGGCTCCACGCCGCGCGCGACATAGACCTCGGTGAGCTCGGCCAGCTCGTCCTCGGGGTGGCGGCGCAGCTCACGGCGCTCGACATCGAGTTCCGCGAGGACCAGCTCGCGCTGGGACGCGACGGAGGTGTACTCCCCCGCCGCCATGGAGAACGCGCCCGCGGCGAGTCCGGCCATGCCGGCGACGGCGATGCTGTGCGCGGAGGCGGAGCTGCCGGCGACGCCGCTGATCAGCCCCAGATTGGAGACGAGCCCGTCCATGGCCCCGAAGACGGCCGGCCGAAGCCAGCCTCCGCTCACATCGCGATGGCTGTGATGCGCCTCCGCCGTGACCATGCCCGGATGCCTCCCTGTGCCCTCTCGCGCGCTGTCCAACGCTGAAAGGGTGGCACCCATTCCCGGGGCCCGCCACCAAGGTGGCGGGCGCCGCGGGGACCGGTGACCTGCGAGGTCACCGGCCGGGGGTCAGGAACGCTTCGCGGAGGACGCGGTCTCGGCGTCGGAGGAGTCGGCGGCCTCGGCCGGCTCCTCGTCGGAGGTCTCCGGCCGGCCGGGCTCGGCTGCCTCGGTCTCGTTCTCGGTCTCGGCCTTGGCCGCCGCCGGCTCCTCCGCCGTTTCGGGCGTCTCCGCCTCGCTCGCCTCGGCGGCCTTGGGCTCGGCCTCCTCGGCGGGCTCTTCCGCGGGCTCCTCGGCCTCCGCGGCCCTCGGCTCGGCGTCCTCGGTGCTCTGCGGCTCGGCGTCCTCGGCCGCGGGCTCTTCCGCGGGGTCCTCCGCCGCGTTCGGCTCCTCGGCCTTCGCCGTGTCGGGCTTCCCCAGCTCGACCGCCTTCGCCGTGCCCTCGGTCTCGCCCGGCTCCGCCGACGCCGACTCCGACACCGACTCCGTCCCGGCCTCCGACTCGGCGTCCGGCTCCACGATCTCCTCGCGGCCCGGGCGGCGCTTGGCCGAGAGCACCAGGTAGGCGACCGCGGCCAGGAAGACCGCGATGGCGGTCCAGTTGTTCAGGCGCAGGCCCAGGAACTCATGGGCCTCGTCGATCCGCAGGTACTCGATCCAGAAGCGGCCGACCGTGTACGCCGCGACATAGAGCGCGAACGCGCGGCCGTGGCCGAGCCGGAAGCGGCGGTCCGCCCAGATCACCAGGGCGCCCACGCCCAGGCACCACAGCGACTCGTACAGGAACGTCGGGTGGAACGTGCCGGTGTCCAGCCCGTTGTCGATCTCCACCGCCCAGGGCACGTCCGTGGCCCGCCCGTACAGCTCCTGGTTGAACCAGTTGCCCCAGCGGCCGATGGCCTGGGCGAACGCGATGCCCGGCGCGATGGCGTCCGCCATCGGCGGCAGCGCGACGCCCCGGCGGCGGCAGGCGATCCACGCCCCGAGCGCGCCACCCGCGATGGCGCCCCAGATCCCGATGCCGCCGTCCCAGATCTTGAACGAGTCGACCCAGTCGCGGCCCTCCTCGAAGTAGAGCTGGTAGTCGGTGACGACGTGATAGATCCGGGCGCCGATCAGCCCGAAGGGCACGGCCCAGACGGCGATGTCGGCGACGGTCCCCGGCTTCCCCCCGCGCTGGACCCAGCGTCGGCCGCCGAGCCAGATGGCGAGGAAGACGCCGATGATGATGCACAGCGCGTAGCCGCGCAGCGGCAGCGGTCCGAGGTGGATCTCGCTCTCGCTGGGGCTGGGGATTGAGGCAAGGATCTCCATGGTGCCCCAGACGCTACCCTGCCCGGCGGCCGGGACGGAATCCGAGGCCCGACTTCCGTTCCTGTGTCACCGGGTTGACGGGCTCTGCGCCGCGTTCGCCAGCAGCGCGAGCGCGGCCTCGCGGGCGTCCCGCGCCGCCCCGGGGTCCGGGCGGAGGTCGGCGATCACCGTCGCGCCCACCACGAGCTGGAGCAGTTGGCGGCCCAGTCGCTCGGGGTCGGCCACCCCCGCGCGGGCGGCGATCCCGGCGAGCAGGTCCAGGCGCCGGTCGAAGTGGCGGGCGGCGATCGGGCGAACGGGGTCGGCGTGGTGCTGGACCGCGGCGTTCACGATGGCGCAGCCGCGGAAGCCCGGCTCCGCGTGCCAGGTGCTCAACGCGTCGAAGACCGCGGCCAGTTGGTCGGCGGGGTCCTCGCCGGCCGCCGTCGCGGCCCGGCTCAGCCAGCGCGTCACGCGGTCGCTGCGGGCCTGGACCACGGCTTGGACGAGACCGTCCTTCGAGCCGAAGTGGCGGTACAGCGTCTCCTTGGAAATGCCCGCCTCGGTACACAGCCGGCCGACGCTCACGCCGTCCAGACCGTGCTCGTAGAGCGCGTCCGTCGCCATGTCGAGGATCGCGGCGCGGGTGCGGGCGGGGTCGAGGGTGCTGCCCTTGGGGACCGGCATCCCTTGATAGTACCGATCGGTTCGATATAGTGCGCACTCTCGACATCGAACCGAACGGTTCCATCTCAAGGAGGCACCCGTGCCCTATCCCCTCCTCGACCCCCTCCTCACCGATTCGGTCAGCGCCGAGGGGCCGCCCGCCCGCACGGTGCCGGTGACGTTCGACAGCGACGGCGTGCCGCTGCTCGGCGTGCTGCACCTCCCGGCCGGTCCCGGCCCGCATCCGGCGGTACTCCTCCTGCACGGCTTCCCGGGCAACGAGCGGAACTTCGACCTCGCGCACGCGCTGCGCCGCGCGGGCTACGCGGCGCTCGTCTTCCACTACCGCGGCTCCTGGGGCGTCGGCGGAACGTGGTCCTGGGGCCATGTCCTGGAGGACAGCGCGCGGGTGGCGGCGGCCCTGCGGCGGCCGGAGATCGCCGCCGCGAACCGGCTGGACCCGGACCGGCTGGCCGTCATCGGCCACAGCTCGGGCGGCTTCGCCGCGCTGATGACGGCCGCCGCCGCCCCCGGGATCGGCGCGGTCGGCTCGGTGGCGGGCTTCGACTTCGGCGCCGTCGCCGCCGCGCTCCGCCGCGAACCGGCCCTGCGGGAGTCGTATGTCGCCGACTGGGCAGGGGAGTTGCTGCCGCTGACCGGGACCGGCGCGGCGGCGCTGGTGGCGGAGATGGTGGCCGCGGGCGACGACTGGAGCCTGGCCCGCCTCGCCCCGCGCCTCGCCGACCGGCCGGTCCTGCTCATCGGCACCGGCCTGGACACGGTCACGCCGCCCGCGACGCACCATGTGCCGCTCGTCGACGCCTACCGCGCCCACCCGGTGCCACGCCTGGAGCACGACATCTTCCCCACCGACCACGCGCTGGCGGACCACCGCGTGGCCCTCGCCCGCCGCCTGACCGCGTTCCTCGACCGGCACCTGGCGACCGTCCGGTGAACCGGCGGGCGGGGCGGGCCAGCGGCGTCAGGCCAGCTCCTCCACCCGCTCCCGCAGGCGCTCCGGGGTCAGCGGGTCCGACGTGTCGCCGTAAATGTCCTCGCCGTTCAGGAGAACGGTGGGGGTGGCGTTGTAATCGGAGTTCAGGAAGCCGGTGTTGGAGCCCTCGACCCAGTCGTCGTGGCTGCCCTCCTGCACGCAGGTGCGGAACGTCTCGGTGTCCAGGCCCTCGACGTCGCCGGCCAGGTCGATCAGGCGGGCCTTGTCGGCGAAGGCGTCGTCGCTCTCGGCCGGCTGGTTCTCGAAGAGAACGTCGTGGTACTCGCGGAACTTGCCGGCGTCCCGGGCGCACAGCGCGGCGTTCGCGGCGAACTTGGAGCCGTTGCCGCCCATGTTGCCGTCGATGATGGTGACCAGGTGGTAGTCCACCTTCAGCGTCCCGGCGTCGGTCAGTTCGTTGATGGTGTCCCGGAAGCTTGACTCGAACTGCCCGCAGGCCGGGCAGCGGAAGTCCTCGTAGACGGCGAGGGTGACCGGGGCGTCTGACTCCCCCACCACGACCGGCTCGGCGGCCGGGGCGTCGTCCGGGTCGCCGCCCTTCGCGGCGATGACGCCGATCACGCCGACGACCGCCAGCAGTCCCAGAGCGCCGCCGGCCACCTTGGCCGTGCGCTTCCTGCGCTCGGCCGCCTGCTCGCGTTCCCGCTCCTCGCGCAGCCGTTCGCGGGCGCTGCGCTTTCCCTCACGATTCCGTTGGCTCACGTCCTGAGCCAACGAACCGGGCCCGGCCAGGACACGCTCCGGCGGATCTGACGAAGCGGTGACATCCGCCCGGCGACGAGCCGTTTCCCGGCCCGGGACACCTAGCGTGAACGGCGTGATCGCTCGCAAATCCGCGCTCGACCTGCTGGCGGCGGCCCTCGCCGTCCTGCTGTTCGCCGCCGCCGCCGTGGTCGGCGCCGCCATCAACGACAACGGCATCCTGACGCTCAAGTGGCCGCCGATGTTCGCCCGCTGGGCGCCGCACGCCGGGCCCGGCACGCCCGCCGCGCTGCTGGTGGCGGGCCTGGTCCTGCTCTACGGTCCGCCGCTCGCGCGGCGGCTGCCGTGGCGGTGGCTGGTGCCCGCGGTCTGGGCCGCGTCAATGGCGTGGGTGTGGTCGCTGGCGCTGATCGACGGCTGGCGGCGGGGGGTGGCCCGCCGGCTGGCCTATGGCCACGAGTACCTGACCGCGCTGGACGACATCGACGGGATCGGCCACTTCCTGCACACGTTCACGGATCACATTCCGATCGACTCGCCGGACAACTGGCCCGCCCATGTGGCCGGTCATCCGCCGGGCGCCACGCTGACGTTCGTCCTGCTGGACCGGGTGGGGCTGGCCGGGGGCGCGTGGGCGGCGGTGTTCGTCATCACGGCCGCCTCCAGCGCGGCGGCGGCGGTGGCCATCACGCTGCGGGCCCTGGCCGGTGAGGAACTGGCGCGGCGGGCCGCCCCGTTCCTGGTGCTGGCCCCGGCCGCGGTGTGGCTGGGGGTGTCGGCGGACGGCTGGTTCGCGGCGGTGGCCGCCTGGGCGGTGGCGCTGCTGGCGCTGGCCGCGACCCGGTCGGTGCGGGCGCCGCGCGCCGCCGCGCTGGGCTCGGGGGTGCTGTTCGGGCTGCTGCTGTACCTGAGTTACGGGCTGGCGCTGATGGGCGTGGTGGGGCTGGCGGTGCTGTGGCTGGCCCGCGACTGGCGGCCGTTGCCCTGGGTGCTGGTGGGAATCGTGCCGTGGGTGGTGGCGTTCACGGCGGCCGGTTTCTGGTACCTGGACGGCTATACGACGCTGGTGGACCGCTACTACGCCGGATCCGGCGGGCACCGGCCGTACTCCTATTTCATCTGGGCCAACCTCGCGGTCCAGGTCGCGTCGGTCGGGCTGGCCACGGCGGCGGGGCTGCGCCGCGCGGGTGTGCCGGAGGCGTGGCGCGATCCGGGGCGCCGGGCGCTGGTGGTACTGGTGGGTGCCGGGCTGACCGCGATGCTGCTGGCGGATCTGTCCGGGATGAGCAAGGCGGAGACGGAACGGATCTGGCTGCCGTTCGCGCTGTGGCTGCTGCCCGCGGCGGCGCTGCTGCCGGAACGCGGCGCCCGGGGGTGGCTGGCGGCGCAGGCCGTGCTGGCCATGACGGTCAACCATCTGTGGATCACGCGCTGGTGAGGTGGTGAACGTGCGGACACTGATCGGATTCCGGGGCCGGCTGCACGATCCGCGCACGGCCACGGCGATCGGCCGCTGGCTGGGCGCGGGGGTGCTGGTGTGTTTCACGACCGGGCTGATCAGCCACGGTCTCCAGACCCCGCCCGGCTGGCTGGCGCCGCACCTGCCGTCGCGCCCGGTCTGGGGCTACCGGGTGACGCAGGGGCTGCACGTGGCGACCGGCATCGCGCTGGTGCCACTGCTGCTGGCCAAGCTGTGGACGGTCTATCCGCGGCTGTTCGTCAAGCCGCCGGTGCGGTCGGTGCGGCACGGGCTGGAACGGCTGTCGATCGCGGTGCTCGTGACGGCCGCGCTGCTGGAGGTGCTGCTGGGGCTGGTGAACATCGCGCAGTGGTATCCGTGGCCGTTCGGCTTCAAGCGGGTGCACTGGGCGCTGGCCTGGGTGCTGTGCGGGGCACTGCTGCTGCACCTGGCGGTGAAGGCACCGCTGATCGCGGCACATTGGCGGCGGGCCGACCCGGCGGCCGATCCCGACGCGGACGACCGCCGGGCGCTGCTGCTGGGGGTGGGCGCCGCGGTCGGCGCGGTGACGCTGGTGACGGCGGGGCAGTCGCTGCCGCCGCTGCGGCGGCTGACACTGCTGGCGCCGCGCCGCCCGGACGGCACCGCACAGGGCCTGCCGGTGAACCGCACGGCGGCCGAGGCCGGGGTGGCCGGCCTCTCGGCGGACACGTGGCGGCTGACGGTGACCGGGCCGCGCGGCTATGTGCTGTCACTGGCCGAACTGCGCGCGCTGCCACAGCACTCGGCGCGGCTGCCCATCGCGTGCGTGGAGGGCTGGAGCGCGTCGGCCGACTGGACGGGCGTACGACTCGTGGACCTGCTCGCACGGGCGAACGCGCCGGAGGACGCGTTCGTACGGGTGGTGTCCGCGCAGCGCCGGGGCGGTTACCGGGTGAGCGAGATGCCACCGGCCTACGCGCGCGACCCGCTGACGCTGCTGGCGTTGCGGATCAACGGGCAGGTGCTGTCGGCGGACCACGGCTTCCCGGCCCGGATCATCGCGCCGAACCGGCCCGGGGTGTGGCAGACGAAGTGGGTGTCGCGGATCGAGGTGCTGCGATGAGGACGGCACGACTGGCGCTGGGCGCGGCCGGGCTGGCGCTGCTGGCGGTGGGCGTCCGCTACCTCTTCACCGACACCCCGGCGGGCGCGCCCCGCGAGGTGGCCGTGTGGCTGGCGGGGGTGGTGCTGGCGCACGACCTGGTGCTGGCACCGCTGGTCCTCCTGGTGGGCCTGGCAGTCCGCCACGTCCCCGCCCGCCGCGCGATCCGCGGCGGTCTGCTGGTCGCGGGATGCCTGACACTGATCGCACTGCCACCACTGCTGCGCCCCGGCGCACCACGCAACGCGACGGCGCTGCCGCTGGACTACGGGCGGAACCTGGCACTGCTGCTGGCGACGACGGCACTGGTGACGGCGGCGGTGGCGGCGGTGTCCGCGAGCCGGCGCGGGCGACGACGGCCGGTGCGGAGCGAGGAGGAGTGAGGTGGCCGCCCGCCGGTCCTCGTCTCTTCCCTTGGGGGAAGGGTGGGTGGG